>JBLHWH010000044.1:0-35386 GCA_047628935.1 Halioglobus sp.
GAAAGCCGATCAATTGTTGCTTGTTTTCTGCGAAAGCCGATCAATTGTTGCTCGTTTTCTGCGAAAGCCGATCAATTGTTGCTCGTTTTCTGCGAAAGCCGATCAATTGTTGCTTGTTTTCTGCGAAAGCCGATCAATTGTTGCTCGTTTTCTGCGAAAGCCGATCAATTGTTGCTCGTTTTCTGCGAAAGCCGATCAATTGTTGCTTGTTTTCTGCGAAAGCCGATCAATTGTTGCTCGTTTTCTGCGAAAGCCGATCAATTGTTGCTCGTTTTCTGCGAAAGCCGATCAATTAATCAAGCAGATTATTTTCTAGGGCTATTCTTACCAATCCGGCAGTATTTCTAGCATTCACTTTATTAAGGAGGCTACTCCGGTGAGATTCTACTGTTTTAAGACTTATAAATAGCATGTTAGCTATTTCTTGTGTAGTATGTTCTTGAATTATAAGTTTGAGTACTTCTTTTTCTCTTCGTGATATTTTCGGAAAGAATCCTTCTTTTTGCCTCGATGCACGACGTTGTTTCATGAGACCTTTCATGATTGTCTGAGTAACGTCGTCACTGAAGTAGGATTTACCTCCTACTACAGTTCGTAAAGCTTTAAGTAGTTCTTCTCGGCCTGTATTTTTTAGGATGTAACCTTCGGCACCATTATTTAGTATCTCTGTGACGAAACTCTCTTCGTTGAACATTGAAATAGCCAATATTTTTGTTTTGTTATCAAATTCTTTGAGCGCTTTGCAGACCTCTATGCCATTCATGCCCGGCAGATTGACGTCAAGCAATATAAGGTCTACCTCGTTGTTCTTTACAAATTCGACAACTTCTGGTCCCGTATATACTTTACCCACAACATTGATATCTGACTCAGCTTTTAGGATAGAGTCGATTCCATCTACAAACATTGTGTGATCATCTGCTAACAATACATTTATCATATTTCTTATTTTTTGAGAGTTACCTTTTTTGTAAACGCCTCTTCGTACTAACAAATTCTATATTTATTAAAAATGTCTGTATTGACATACAGAAAACTTAGAATACACATAACCATACTATAAGGTCATGAGTAAAATATCAAGGGGACTGATAGTGTTGAAAAGCCAATATATATAATGCTCATCGAATACAATGGCTAAGGTATAGTGATTTCTCCTAATATAATAGGGGAATACCCTTAAAGTACAAAATGGGTGATAACAACTATAGTGGGCAAGCAGAATGACTGCATATTTGTATTATAATTATTGATAAAGATTAATAATGATTAATTAAAGAGAAAGCGGAAAACAATTTCCTCACATGCATGTGGAGGAAATTTATATAGTTTTCCTATTTAAGTATGACCATTGCTGGTAGAATGATCATACGATACGGATTGCAATAAGTAGGCAGAGGGATCGAATTTACTTAGTTCTTTAGAACCGATTTTCTCAAAAGTTCGAAGAAATGAGATGCCTCTTCTACAAATTGTTTTAAAAATAAATAGAAAAGAGTGATAATCCACTCTATCAAAGATATATAATACCGATTGTTATTGAAATCTCGCAAAATTGCTCCTTTCAATGTACATCAGCATTACACCACTTATTTTGTGTCGGTAGACGTAATTAATGGTGAAACTTGTAAATACTCATTGGGATTGACTATTGCATTCAAAGAAGAGCCTCCAAAAAGTTGGAAAGCTCTTCTTTATTATTGGGAATATTTAATTGGGATCGACGTTTGACATCCTCTGTAATTTTTGAAATGAAGGTCTCCGACCCAGAGCGAATAGAATAACATTTACATTACATCACACTTCAGCATCTTCTTCCCATTGATATATCCCTCCAGTCTGTCGCCGACTTTGATCGGACCGACTCCTGCAGGTGTTCCTGTAAATATATAGTCGCCCATCTGAAGCGTAAAATATTTTGATAGATATACAATGATATCTTCAAATGAAAATAACAGATCTTTTGTGTTTCCATCTTGGACAACATCGCCATTTAGTTTTGTGACTATATTGATATTATGAGGATCCATACCTTTGAACAGTACAAATTCTGAGATTGGTGCAGAGTGGTCAAATCCTTTTGCAATTTCCCAAGGAAGTCCTTTTTCTTTGCAATTCTGTTGTAAATCTCGCGCTGTAAAATCTAAACCAAATCCAATACCTTCTATATAAGACAATGCAAATTCTGGTTGAACATGTCTCCCATTTTTGCCAATTTTTAACACCACCTCACCTTCATAGTGAATATCATTGGACAATTCTGGGTAGAAGAAATGTCTGTTCTTAATCAACAATGCCGTGGTCGGCTTCATGAATACAAGCGGCTTCTCTGGTATAGGATTGTTAAGTTCCTTGGCGTGGTCAGCGTAATTACGACCTATGCAGAATATTTTCATTTTTCATTTTTCCTTACAATGTCAACATCTAATCTAGCATCCGGTACCAGAAATCTACTTCCTAATCTCTGCGCCCAATTGATGTTCGTAACTTCCGATCATCTTCTTCATTACTTTATCCACATCCTTATCATTAAGTGTTTTGGTCACATCTTCAAAGAGATAACTGACGGCATATGACTTTTTGTCTTTACCGAGGTGCTCCTCATTTGTATATACATCGAATAGGTTGATGTCTTGAAGTAACTTCTTATCAACTTTAGTTGCGATTTTTTGAATCTCTTCGAATTTTACACCCTTATCAACCACTAAAGCAAGGTCTCTTCTCATTGATGGATATTTGCTTATGACTTTCACAGTATTTTTTACTCCTTTACCAGCTTTCACTAACGCTTTTACTGGAATCTCAGCATAGTAAACTTTTGACTTGATACCTAGCTTTGACAATATCTCACCATTGACTTCCCCGAACTCTACCAATGTTGATGGACCTCTGTGGTATTTAAGACCATATACAAATCTATCATCTTCTGATTCGGCAACTTGGTATCCAGTTATACCTAATCTCCCAAGTGCAGAGTTGACTGTTTTTTTAAGATCAAAGAAATCTACCTGTGCTTTGAAATCATGTCTCCAACTTTCAGATCGCCTCTTGCCTGATAAAAATATAGTCAAGTATTCCGTTTCTTCAAAGTCTTCGGCTGTCTTACGATAACACTTGCCATACTCATATAGTCTTACGTCTTGTTGTTGCCTATTATGATTATGAAGCACAGATAAAAGCCCACTCACCATCATTTCAGGGCGCATGATATCAAGATGAATATTAGATGTATTGTTAATATAAACCAATTCAGTATCCTCGATAGGTAGTATTTCCCTGTAGTTTTTTGATTCGATGAGAGATAGACCCATCATCTCGTTAAGCCCTTGTGCCGATAAATAATCTGCGATAGTTTCTTTGATTTTTCTTTTACTTGGGAATTCGGTAAAAGATAAAGTGCTACTTACTTTTGTTGGGATAGGAATTTTATTAAATCCATAGATTCTTAATATTTCCTCAACGAGATCCACATCACGGAGGACATCAGCTTTATTAGTTGGCACATATACTCTAATCTGCCCCTCATTTAATGGGGTGATCTCCATATCCATAGCTCTTAGGATATTGTGGATTTCTTCAGGAGTGATTGTTGTACCTATCAGTCTATTTACTTTCTCGTAGCTGAGCGTGATTTCTCTTGGCTTTATTTCGGTAGGGTATATATCTACGATTTCACTTGATATAGTGGCATCTGCATATTTTACCATGAGAAGGGCAGCTCTTTTCAATGCTGTTACGGTGATGTTTGGATCACTTCCTTTTTCGTATACTTTCGCGGCATCAGTTCTTAGGAGATGTCTTGTGCTAGTTCTTCTTATATCACCTGCCTCGAAGTGGGCGGATTCTAAGAAAATATTGGTTGTACTTTCTGTTACGCCACTATTTAATCCACCGAAAACACCAGCGATACACATTCCTTTACCCTCTCCATCACAGATCATGAGGTCTCCTTCGTTAAGTGTTCGCTCACTCTCGTCAAGGCTCAAAAACTTGTCACCTGTCTTTGCTTTCTGAACGATTATTTTTTTACCAGTTATTTTATCAGCATCAAATGCATGCAATGGTTGTCCAAACTCATGAAGAACAAAATTAGTGATGTCTACAATATTGCTAAGTGGTCTTACGCCGATAGCTTTTAGATAGTTTTGCATCCATTCTGGGCTTTCTCCTACTTTTACGCCAGTAAGTGTCACGCCAGAATATCTAGGACAAGCTACCTTATCCATAACATCTACTGCGATTGGGTAACTGCTATACGCGACAGAAAAAGCAGATATATCTGGCTCTTTAGTATCCTTCGTATAGTTATTATTTATCTTTAAATATGCGCAGAGATCTTTGGCTACACCTAAATGCGAAGTTGCATCAGACCTGTTAGGTGTAAGGCCTATATCAAATACAGTATCACTTTCTATATTGTAATATTCAGCTGCGGGTGTTCCAACCTTAGTCTCTTTTGGTAATAGTAAAATACCATCATGACCAGCACCAAGACCTAATTCGTCCTCAGCGCATAACATACCTTCTGATAATTGGCCTCTGATTTTACCTTTTTTGATTTTCCAAGGTTCATCAGCATTATAAAGTATAGTACCTAAAGTTGCTACCAACACTTTCTCACCTGCAGCACAATTTGGAGCTCCACATACGATTTGTAGATCTTCTTCACCGCCTATATTTACAGTAGTTACATTTAGTTTATCGGCATCAGGGTGTTTCTCGCACGTTCTTACTTCACCTACGACCACTCCTTTGAGTCCGCCCTCTATCAGTTCTACTTCATCTATCCCCTCTACTTCCAGTCCTATGGTAGTGAGAACTTCCGATAGATCTTCTATGCTCAAGTCTATGTCTATATATCTTTTAAGCCAGCTTAATGATGTCTTCATGTATTATAATTCACCTTTGATTGAATATGTAGTTTTCTAGTACCCATAGGTACGAATCTGCAAAGTTAAGATGTTTTTGAAATAGAGAGATATGTTTCGAGGTTTCTTTGCTTAAGTATGAATTCGTAATTCAAAAAAGCCTAATCCCTAATTCGCAATTTGAATTTAGGCTTTTGGCAAGCGCACTGTAAACGTTGTACCCACTCCTGGCTTAGAAACTTTTACAAATATCTTTCCTGAATGGTAATTCTCAATAATTCGTTTTGCCAATGAAAGACCGAGTCCCCAACCACGTTGCTTGGTTGTGAATCCAGGTTGGAACACTGTGCTGTGTTTATTTGAAGGGATACCCTTACCAGTATCGGTCATATCTATATTGATATAATCACCATCCTCGTAGATTTTAGCAGATAGTTCTCCTTTACCATCCATTGCATCGAGGGAGTTTCTGATTAAGTTTTCTATTACCCAATCAAATAAATGTTTGTTGATCTTTACCAATAAATCTCCATCGGTCGGTTCTGGATAGCTAAAGAATACTTTTCTAGGGGCACGTTTTTCCATGTATTTACGACATTCATCCATCTCTTTGAAAATATTGATTTGGGTTAGGACGGGTTCTGCACCAATCTTTGAGAATCGATCTGCTACTAACTCAAGCCTATTGACATCGCTGCGAAGTTCTTCTACTATTTCGAGTTGTTCTTCGGAGGGATCTGTTAACTTTAAGTGTTCTATCCATCCTATGATCGCTGATATTGGTGTTCCTAGTTGATGAGCTGTTTCTTTTGCCATACCTGCCCAAACACGGTTTTGTTCGCTGCGTTTTGAGCCAGTAAGGAAAAAGTAACCTAGCAGTATGAATGAACCGACTAGAAGTAGTTGTATATATGGGAAGTAGTTGATGTAACTTACCAGTTTGCTATCAAAATGGTAGACTTTACCGCCTGAAACTTCTAATGGGATTTTATTACCAGATAAAAAACTGACCTTTTTAGAATTTAGGAATTCACTATCTATATCTTTAGCCACACCCCAATTATTTCCTTCTAAATCACCATTAGAATACTCTAAAATTAATTGCAAATTAGTGCCAGATAGAATATCTTGATGGACGCCCATTTCATCATCTAGTTCTCCTTCCTTTTGCTTCAATTCTTGTGATATTTTTGCAGAATTTATTGAATCATTTTCTGCCAAAGCTTCTTGTAGTTTGAAATATAGCTCATTCATTTCACTTCCTATCTTCGTGGTTTCGTCAAAAGCTTGGAGGAATATAAGGGCATCTTTTCTTTCTCTTTCTTTTAGCTGTTGTGCTAGAAAATTAGAATATACCATTGTAATGATCAATATTAAAAGCCCAAAAAAAGCAAGGGCCATATTCCAATAAGATCTCTTTTTATAAATATCCATAAAGCGTAGAAGCAATTTCGTCTGACAAATAACGTATTTTTCGGTGGGAATGGTATGAAGATTGAGTCCGTTTCACTTTTTTGGTTGCTCGCTTGTTCGATCGATCGTTGAGTTGATGAAGGAAGATCAGTGAGTGGTCGATCAGGGGAGTGGTCAATTATCAATTTCCTTCCTTTTGATTTCTCCAATTTCAGTATCTTGTCAACCAAAAACATACCATATGCGCTATCTACTATTATTGTTGCTTTGCTTCTGTTTTGCTATATCATCTGCACAGGTTTCTGCCGGTGATATTCTCCCAATGAGAGAGCGAGCTGAATGGATCGATGATATGCTCGAATATAGATTAGATTCTCTTCTTCCAGAATTGATGGATCGAGCCAAACTAGATATGTGGATTCTTATTTCTAGAGAATACAACGAGGATCCTGTAATGAAAACCATGCTCCCTTCAGAATGGCTGTCTGCAAGAAGAAGAACTATTTTGGTTTTTTATAAACCTCAGGAAGGAGACCTAGAAAAAATAGCAATAGCGAGATATAGTGTAGGCAGATTACTTAAAGGAGAATGGAACATAGATGTCTTTCCAGATCAATGGGAAGCTTTAGTTAACTATATCAAAGAAAAGAATCCTGAGAAAATAGGGATGAATTTTTCTGAAGATTTTGGATTGGCAGATGGACTGGTTAGCACAGAACATAAATCATTTCTTAAGAATCTGCCGATCGAATATCATGATCGTGTGGTGTCAGGAGAAGACTTAGCCATCGGGTGGTTAGAGACTCGGTCAAAAGTCGAGTTAGAAATGTATCCTCATATCTGCAAAATTGGTCATGATATACTACAGGAGGCATTTTCAGCGGATGTAATTAAGCCTGGAGTAACCGCTACTGTTGATGTCGTTTGGTGGTTGAGACAACGAGTGAGAGAATTGGGATTGACTACTTGGTTTCATCCAACAGTAGGTATCCAAAGGGAAAATGCTGAGAAGTTCGATCACCTAAGAAGCTTTTCTAAACGACCTAAAGAGCAAATTATTCAATATGGAGACTTACTTCATGTAGATTTTGGGGTTTCATATTTAAGACTCAATACAGATCAACAGCAGCATTTTTATGTTCTTCATCCTGAGGAGAGTGAAGCACCAGATTATCTTAAAAAGGCTTTCAAAGTATCGAACCGAGTGCAAGATATACTAGTCGAATCATTTGGAACAGGAAAGACTGGAAATCAGATATTAAAAGATGCACTCGCACAAGCCGAATCTGAGGGGATAGTAGCATCCATTTATACTCACCCTATTGGCTTTCATGGTCATGCAGCTGGTCCAACTATTGGAATGTGGGACAATCAGAAAGGAACGCCAGGGCGTGGTGATTATTCGCTTTATTATAACACAGCATACAGTATCGAACTCAATTCTTCGTCAGAAATCAAAGAATGGGGTAAGATTATAAGAATCATGTTAGAAGAAGATGGAGTACATACTCCGGATGGTTTTTATTTTCTGGATGGGAGGCAGGAGGAGTTGACTACGATTCCAAGGAGCCGGTAATTTCTAATTTTAATAACAATGATTTCATACTAATTTGATATTGAGGTGACTGTACTTTTCTTTGAGTTCTTGCTTGAGTATTTTAGGGAATTCAAAGCCAAAGGCATAAATAAAATAATAAGCTATTGAATAGTAAATAGTAAGAAACCAACATTGAAAACTACTTAACTCAGCCACCTGGAGTAGTTGTGATCCTTCAGAAAAAACTAGGTTAATTGGGATGAAGAAGATTGCTATAAAAACGGCAAAAAGTATTTGAATGTAGGTCTTAGTAAAAAGATATTTTTCATGCCCTCCGTTCATCTCGAAATTATTAGAACATATATAAACTGTGGTTCCAATAAGACTACCCTTCATAATTATTGACAAGTAGTTTGCTACCTGTGAATCTCCAAAATCTAAACCAAAAAATATCATAGCGCTTAATATTAAGGACATAATCATTTTTGGGTACGAAAAGTTACTTATAAAAGCTCCGAAAAATCTTTTTTCCCAAAATTGGCTTAAAGCCTCTTCTTTTGCAAGGATCATCATTGCGAATCCAGTTATAGGAAACTTCCCATATATCTTTTGAAGAGCACTATTGAAATTTAAATTAGGGTCAGAAGCTTGTTCTACTTCGATAGCGGATGCTAAGTGATCTACAATCTCAAATTGAACATCAATATAATGCACAGATTTACTCTTCACAAAATTGAAAAGCTGCCTAACTTCTTCTGTAGATAATTGATTCTTCATAATCTATCAGGCTAATTTGATATTGAGATGGCTGTATTTTTCCAGTAGTTCTTTCTTTAGCATCTTGGGAAATACGAAGGTGTAGGCATGTAGTAACAATGTAATAGAAGTTAGATAAACTGAAAGAATCCAGCTTTGCAGGTAACCGAATTGATCTAAATGTTGGCTTCCGGAAAAATTAAGTGGTGCGTAGAAATAGAAAAACCACACTCCTCCATAGAATGATAGATATGTGCCAGTAACCAGATAGTTATGTCTGAACTCTTTAGAAAATTCAAATCCATATTTATATCTATATCCTGCACTAAGAATAGCCAACGTCACAAATGTCAAATACAATTGCTTTGGACTGATAAGGAATCCATTATATAAGATTAGGTGCAAAAGATAAATTAGAAATCCAGCTATTATTATTTTTGGAAGCTTCATATAGCCGAGCATAAAGCCTAAAAACTTCTTCACCCAGAACATCTTTAGAGCGGATGATTTCTCAGCAATCATTACGGTAAATCCTGTAATCGGAAACTTGCCATACACCTCACTGAGTGCACGATCAAAGCTTAATGAGGGACTATCTATCTGTTTTTCTTCAATTGCAGAAGCAAGATGATCCACAATCTCATATTGAACATCAATATAATGCACATATTTACTCTTCACGAATTTGAAAAGTTTAGCAATCTCCTCTTCAGATAATTGTTCTTTCATGATAGCTGAGGGTTTATGATTAATCGCATGTTTTTGATGTAGTCTTCCATGTCCTGGAGCATGATGGCCAGTTCTGTTTGTCCAGCTTCAGTCAATGAATAGTATTTTCGGAATCGATTTCCAATGCTTCTTGTGTTGCATTCCAGAACTCCTTTACCTTCTAATTTGTGTAGTGTAGGGTAGAGTGCTCCTTCCGTGATTTTGAATTCATCAGCTGTAATCTCTTTTACCTTTTGAGTGATTTCGTAGCCATACATCTCATTATTGTCCGACAATAACTTGATAACTATGGTTTCTAGACTGCCTCTAAGTAAACTCCTATTCATGCCTACAAATATATGCATAAGAATCTTAGGTAGCAAGTAAAAGTGTTTTTTTTGGACAGGAAAGTGAAATGATCCCTTAGCGCGATGTGATCACTAGCATAGTACGAACAAACTGGACATAAAGAATTAAGTACGAACTTATACTTGGTACTTTGCGACTAAAGCTTCAAAAATATTAGCTCTCTTATTATTGACGAAAACATTAATCTCGGAGCTTCAACAATGCTACATTCTCAATATGATGTGTATGCGGGAACATGTCCACGGGCTGCATTCTTACTGTATCATATTTCTCTGACAAGAGTTGTAAATCTCTAGCTTGTGTAGCTGGATTACAACTTACATATATTATTTTCGGAGCTTCTAGCTTCAGTAGTGTCTCCACCACATCTTTATGCATACCTACTCTAGGCGGGTCGGTGATTACTAAGTCAGGATTACCGTGTTTTGTGCTAAAATCATCGGTTAGTATATCTTTAACATCGCCTGCATAGAATGTTGTATTCTCAATCTCATTGAATCGAGCGTTTTCTTTGGCATCGGTAATGGCTGCTTCTACTTCTTCAATTCCTGTTACATGGTTAACTGATTGGCTGACATATAATGCGATACTACCCAAACCAGTATAAAGATCATATACATTTTCTTCACCTGAAAGGTCGGCGAAATCCATTACGGTATCAAAGAGAACATTTGCTTGTGCAGTATTTGTTTGGAAAAAAGACTTTGGTCCAATCTTATACTTCACTTCTCCTAACTGCTCAATAATAAACGGATCGCCATGGTACAGAATGATATCTTGATCTAGTATGGTATCATTCAGTTTTTTGTTAATCACATAATGTAGAGAAGATATCTGAGGAAATTTATCTTTCAAAACATCAAGTAAAGGCATAATCCGCTCATCTTCCTTTGCAAATGACATTATGATCATCCAATGCCCTAATGTAGTATTTCTCACTACCATGTTACGCATCAGACCCGTATGAGCTCGAGCGTCATAATACTCCATGTCATGTTCATGGGTATATTCTCGTGTGAAATTCCTAATCTCATTGCTCAGATCATCTTGCAAGTGACATTTATTTACATCCACTACCTTGTCGAATGCACCAGGAGCATGAAAACCTAGTGCTGGAGACTGTTCTATTTTACCATCTGTCGCAACTTCGGCATCTGTAAGCCATCGTTTGCTAGAGAAAGAATATTCCATTTTATTTCTGTAGTTAAATATTTGCGCGGCACCTTTTATAGATTGGATTATAGACGCATCCAATTTACCAATTCTAGTCATGGCATTAACCACAGTATTGGACTTAAATCTCAATTGTGCAGCATAGTCTAAATGCTGCCATTTACAGCCACCACAAACCCCGAAGTGCTCACATCGAGCCTCTACACGATCCTCTGATAGCTTTTTGTACTCTTTTACCACACCTTGAAAAAATGATTTCTTTTTTTTCAAAACTAAAATATCCACAACATCACCTGGGACAGCTTTATCGATAAAATATACCCTGCCTTCAGCATCCTTAGCCACAGACTTACCCTTATCGGCTACATCTACCACAGGTACATCATACACCATCTTCTGCTTTTGCTTTCTGCCCATTTTGATATTGTTTTATGGAATTGAAGTGCGAAGATTGGCAATTATCACACTAATTTCAAATACTGAATGATATTTCAACAAAATGTAAGTACCATAATGAAGATTCACATTTTTCAGCGATAATATTAAGTTGTATTTAAACTGCGAGTTCGCCGATGCTTGCGTCAGGGTCAAGAAAAAGATGTTTTGAAAAAATGCCCTATCCTAAAAAAATCGGGTATTAATCCTTTAGGGCGAAAAAAATTTGGCGAATGCCCTGATGGCTTGCCTCGGGGTCGTCAAAATTTAGGATTTTTTACTAATCTATTTTAAAAGAAAAATCCGGTGGATATAGTAAGAGAATTAAATTTAGAATCCGGTTTCTTATTATATGCATTAAGGATTCCGAATTCATATTCAATATCAAAAATGAAAGATCCAACGTCAATTCCAAGGCCGGTTACGCCACCAAACCATCCATCATTAAGATTGTAGGCAGGGACAGCAATTGCTTCTCCCGTAATATTTAGCACTATATCAAAACTGCCAAGAACCTTAGTTCTTACTCTGAAAAAATCTCGAAAGCTATATATGGAATAATCTAATCCGACTCGACCATTTAGAATAGATATATTAGAATCATGACCAAATAGTTTGATGCTTTCTTGTGGAGTCCTTGAAACGATGGTATATCTACCTCCTAGTAAAAAAGACATTGTGCCAGACATGATCCGTCCATCGGCGCCTAAGTGATATCCAGAATAAGAGTATCCATTTGGATTTACGTTCACATCTTGATTAATCATAGTGCTAATACCTGCATAAGCACGCATGCCACCCAATTGAGCTTGAGAGATACTTGTGATCGATGTTGATAATATAAATATTAGAAAAAGTTGTTTCATATACCAGTTTTAGACTTCAGTCCATTACTTTTTAATCACATTTAGTGCCGAACTTTTTAAATGGTAAATATTTGACATTAAATAACATAATTATGCCGATAAACACAGTTTGGGAATGAATTAGGTTGGTTATAACCTAGAAAGTAGCCATTTCTTTTCAGTTAAGACTTCAAGACTATTGATTTCGTCACACAGTTTACTGACTGCTTGCCTATCGTTTTTGTTGGTTTTCAACAACTTCCTCGACATCTTCATTATATTTTTATAATTGATTTTGTGATAGCCGATCACTTTTTTTCTAAGAATGTACATTTGCATTGCATCAAGATGAGATTCTAGTAAGTCATATTCTTCAGATTCATAATAAACTTTCATTTGTATAACTTTAGCGGCTAGATTGAAAAGGTGATCTTTAAAATCAACTATTTGTAAAGAGGACAGTGCAGTGTCAAAATCCTGTCTATGGTAACTTATCAATGCCAAGTTGAAATGGTAAGCACTATTTTGCTCTTCTTTTTTAAGGTCAGATTTGTGATCAGAAGTAAATGATTCAGCTCGATCATATTCTCCAATTTTGACTGCGATTGCTGCTATGTTTCTGTAGGTGAATCGTGATAAATGACCTTCCACCATCAAGTATTTATTTTCTAATGCTTCTTGATATAAGTCGAGAGAGATATTTCCATATTCTAGATGACCTCGATTGAGTAATCGAATACATTGATTGATTGCAAATCTATAAATACCTTGTAATTCGTCATCTGGGAATAGATGTTTTAGCTCATCAATATCTTTTTTGAACTCGTTGAAAAACTCAGCTTCTTTTGGGGTACTTAGCATCTTATATCCACTGTAGTATAGTCTAATGCTAGGAATTTTAGTCAGGTCATTCTTTTCTATATGTTCAATATACGTTTGAAGCAGGCCATAATTATACGACTGCCCATACACAGAATTGTGGCCTATAGCAAAGCAAGCTTGTCTAAGTTTTTTACTAATACTAATGTGATCCAGTTCATCTAATAGTTCTTGTAAATTGAGGTCTCTAGTTCTACTGCTATTTGATATGTGAGTTCCTTTTTTGAACCCTAATTCGAATTTCAATTCATGATAATCAGCATTTCTGTATGGATAGTTTTCTAACCGTTTAGTGCTTATGGTAAATTGACTGTCATATAACTTTTCATCTTCATTGTCTTTGTATCGATCAATGAGTACTTCATCATGGTAATATGGATCTTCTTTCGCTTTCAATAGAACTAGAGCAAGTGAAATAATCCTGTATAGTTCACTCATGTGCAACCTCAACTGAGCATCAGAAATTTTGTTTTTGTATATTTTGTTATTGATTTCATCTCTTGTTACTTTTTCGCTCTTCCTACGGAGAGAAATCAAATAAATAAATAGCGTTAGATGATAATCTTTTCCATCCAGAATAGGCGAAAGTATTGAACCTTGGATCGTTTGTTTTTCTTTTTTGGTCAACTGATCAATAATTCGACCCAATTTACTATTTCGCATTTGTTATATTATTGTGCAGTAAAAGTATTTAAATATCTATTAATAAGTATATTATGGATTTATTAATTTATATTTATTGAAACAAATGGTATATATTGTCTTCTTTTTATTCGAATTTCTTGATCATATTTACATCAGAAAGGATAATTAAAGCAAGATTATATTGTTTAATATCTGATTATAGAAATGATAGGTGGCTCCCCCATTGAAAAAAACACTCATCGAACTAATTGAAACCATGTTACTATGAAAATCTCATTGAACACCCTATTCGTAGGTTTAATATTGCTAATAAACGCTCTGTCTCTCAACTCGCAGTGTCTAGATTTTTCTTTTGAAGAGTCGACTGATGGTTCTGATTTGTTGATAGACATGAGAGTCGACAATTTTACTGATATCCTTGCTATTCAAATGGCCTTTGGGTATCCTCCAGAAAACTTGCAATTGCTAGAAGTTACTAGCGATGCTCTTTTAGGTATTAATTCATCAAATTTCAACTTAAATAATCCTGGTTACATAGCTTTTGTATGGAATGATGCGATTGGAAACTCTATTGCAGATGGTACATCATTAATGCAGTTTAGATTTCAGGTATTGGATCCAAGCCCATCCGCAATTATTATTCTTGATCAAAGTCCTCTTGAAGTAGAAATTGTAAATAATGATTTTGAAGAATTATGTTACACGACTGAAAATATAATTATAAATGACCCAAGAGCAAAGATATTAGGAAATATCACGCATGATATTGATGCTAATTGTACGGAGAGTCCAGATGATAAACCTCTTGAAGGATGGAAAGTGAAAATATCTTCGGATACGGAAACCTTCTACAAGTTCACCAATAGTTCTGGTCAATATATTATACCAGTAGATTTTGGAGAGTACACTATAGAAGTAGTACCTATCAATGATTTATGGTTACCATGTATAGCATCCAAAACCGTCTTGGTAGATACAGAAGGAATAGATTATCCAGTTTCATTTGTGATAAATCCAGAGGAAGAGTCGTCTGCGCTATCCGTCGGTATAAAAGCTGCAAGACTAAGAAGATGTTTTGATAATGATTACCAAATCGTTTATAGTAATGATGGTACAGTAGCTTCCACAAATACGATTATTGAGATCGAATTAGATGATAATTTGGACTTTGTCGATGCCAATATAAGTGGCGTGGCAGTGATTGGTCAGGCAGTAAGTGTTAATTTAGGAACAGTAGAATCTGGGGAATCTGGAAATTTTAAAGTCACAGTAAATGTGAATTGTGACAATACTGTATTGGGAGAAGTTCTATGTGCTGAGGCAGAAATTTCTTCTGACGATAGTATGATTCCTCCTTCGAATTGGAATGGGGCAGTTTTAGTGACAGAGATAAATTGTGAAGGAGATAGTGTTGAGGTGATAATTACCAATATTGGAAATAATGATGTGATCTCGGCACTTGATTTTATAGTTATAGAGGATGATGTAATGTTTCATTCTAACAAAACCGATCCTACACAATCAGAACAACGTAGTTTCAAATATGAAGATAAAGGTGGAGTATATAGAGTGGTAGTTGATCAACCTGTAGGATATCCATATGGAACATTTGAGACTGATTTTGTTCAGCCTTGTGACGATGATAATGCTGGTTCTTATGAGTTTGTATCTATGTTTCCCAATGCAGATGATGCACCAGTGGTAGACATCGAATGTCATGAAGTGATAGGATCATATGATCCTAATGATATATTGGCATATCCAGTTGGATATAGAGCCGAACACAGAATCGATGCTAACCAAGATATTGAATATACAATCCGTTTTCAAAATACGGGTACTGATACAGCATTCAATATTGCAATAGAAAATGTAATTGATCCTTCATTAGATATCGAGTCTTTGATACCTGGAAGCGCCAGTCACGATTATGTTTTGACAATTCTAGAAAACGGAAGTCTAAGATTTGACTTTTACAATGTACTATTGCCTGATTCTATCGCAAATATGTCTGGATCGAACGGATTTGTAAGTTATAGAGTTTCTCAGAAACTAGATTTGCCTATCGGTACTCAGATTAGCAATACTGCTGATATCTATTTTGATTTTAATGATGCAATCGTAACAAACACATATAGCCACTTGATTGGTGAAGAATTTATAGAAGTGATATTGGATAATAAAACGATACTGCTTGACAATGAATTAGTAGCGGCACCGAATCCAGCAGTAGATATAATGAGAGTGGAAGTGCCAGAAACAACAAAGGATGTTTCATATATCCTTTATAATGTAAATGGAATGATCATAAATGCAGCGAATTGCCCTTCGAATGTATTCTATATTAATAAAGGTATGATGTCCAGTGGAATATATATATTAGAAATTAAATCTGAGGACCACACGATAGGAAGAAAAAAATTGATGTTCAACTAATTAAGGGGATGAATATCAAATAAGAATTGATTATTGCAAGTTCTGACCAGTTTGATCAAGGATAGCGAAATTGTAGCAAATTATTATCCTAATGAAACAGTAAAGATTGTTTTGTTGACAAGCTAAAATTGATCGATCACAGGGGACGTGATTATGGTCAGTAACTATTACTCGAGCCAGCTAAAAGTAGCTGGCTTTTTTGGTTTATGGGTATAAAATCCACTACTTTGCACTACTCAAGCACTTTATATGAAACGCAAAATAATTCCTGGGGAAATCCCAACATCCGATCTACATCAATACTTACTAGGCTCAGTTTCTCCGAGACCGATCGCATTCGTAAGTACGATCGACGAAGAAGGAAATCACAATCTCGCACCGTATAGTTTTTTCAATGCATTCAGTTCTAATCCGCCGATTGTAGTATTTAGTAGTAATCGGAAAGTATCGGATAATACTACAAAGGATACA
Source organism: Halioglobus sp. (assembly GCA_047628935.1). Taxonomy (GTDB): domain Bacteria; phylum Bacteroidota; class Bacteroidia; order Chitinophagales; family Saprospiraceae; genus CAJXUU01. The sequence continues at coordinate 16,536 of JBLHWH010000044.1, forward strand.
CTTCATAATATTAAACTTAACAAAGAGTGTGTGATCTCGGCTGTGAGCCACAGTATCATGAGGCAAATGGCCCTAAGTTCTGTAGCGTTTGCAGCTGGTGAAAGTGAGTTCGAATATACAGGATTGACTCCTTCACCTTCTGATACAGTAACTGTGCCCGGCGTTGCCGAATCTCCTGTCAATATGGAATGTAAAGTCAAAGAAATAGTCACTCTCGGAGAACACGGAGGAGCCGGTCATTTGATCATCTGCGAAGTGCAAATGATGCACATCGATGAAGATGTCATTGTTGATAATCGTATCGATCCCAACAAGATTGATCTTGTTGGCCGTATGGGACGAAGTTTTTATGTGCGAGCAAGCGGAGATGCTGTCTTTTCAATGTATCAAAATGTAGGTGCCGATCCAATCGGATATGAGGCACTTCCAGATATAGCAAAGAAAAGTAATATACTTTCTGGTAATGATATCGGAGAGTTAGCCGCATTAGAAGCTATGCCGACTGAGGCAGAACTTCAGATTGCTAAAGATACGATCAAAGAATTTTCTGATGATGTAGAAATCAACTGTATCAACTTTATCAGAGAAGGAAAGGCAAATGAAGCACTGGCATTATTAATGGTCGCTAATGAACTATAAATATTGAGTTCAGAAAAGAACATATGGACTAAGTTAAAGAAAAAGAAGTCTGCCATGGGTGGGCTTGTTTTTATAATTTTCACGGGACTTCTGGCTCTATTCGCATACTTTTTAGTCGGAGATAGTAGTCCGAATGCCAATAACCAAAAAGCAGAAATAGCACTCAAGAGTCCAAATTTTGCTACCCAAGTAATCATCCTCAAAAACAATAGATATGAGGATGGTAGATCAATACTGGATAGATTCATGAATGGTGCTGAAAAGCCTTATGATTACTATCCTATCATTAATGCTAAGGTAGTAGCTGAAGGGGTAGAAGTGACGACTCATTATAATAAGAAAAAAATTATCAAGGCATCAGCCTTATATAACGAATTACAAGCAAATGATCTTATTCCACATCTAAAATTACAGAAATATTGGTTAGGTACTGATCGATATGGTAGATCGATTTCCTCTAGACTGATTTTAGGAATTCGCATCTCTCTTCTGGTTGGTTTATTGGCAGTAATTATATCATTATTTGTAGGGACTGTTATTGGGGGAGTTGGCGGATATTTTGGTGGATGGATAGATCGCGTTGTCATGTATTTGATTAATGTGATGTGGAGTATACCAACGTTATTGCTAGTGTTTGCCATAGTGTTGGCATTTGGAAGAGGGCTGGGTGTGATCTTTCTTGCGGTAGGACTGACCATGTGGGTAGACGTAGCGAGGATTGTAAGAGGTCAAGTCAAGAAAATAAAAGAAGAACAATTTGTCCAAGCTGCGAAGAGTATGGGTGTCAGAGAATACAATATCCTTTTCAGACACATTCTACCGAACATCATCGGTCCTATTTTAGTGATAGCGGCTGCAAATTTTGCAACAGCAATACTAATTGAAGCAGGGTTGAGTTATCTAGGATTTGGAGTGCGGCCACCTACACCGTCTATTGGCAATATGCTTAATGAGCACTACGGATATGCGATTACAGGTAAGCCTATACTAGCCCTTGTGCCTGCCGTTACTATCATGTTGATGGTGCTCTCTTTTAATCTCCTTGGATCAGGATTGCGAGATGTATTTGATGTGAAGGACGGAGGAAATTAGGTAATAAGAGTTTTATGAGACCCTCCTATTTTCAAATTTCGATTATATTTTGTTTTTTTAATCAAAGTATATATGTTTCTCGAAGAAGTACCAGTTGTCTTCCAGTTTAACCCGATTGTCACAATAATCAACAAATTGTTCGTACGTTAAAAAAGATTCTTCATTCAATTCGTTAGTAATTTTCACTAAATAGTATTTTTCATCTGTATCGTAAAAATGATTACTGCTATCATCCTCGCATTTAAAATTAAAAGCGACTCCGTTGGATTGGTAATGAACGATACTACATAATTTATTCTCCTTAATTAGGTTACCTATTTCCTCATTAAAAGAAGACTCTAGTAGTTTCATGTATGAACCGCTTTGTATGTATTCTTTATTTGATAGAATTTCGTTGACTATAGGATTTAATTCATTCGGAAGAGACTTAAGACTAATGACCTCCCATTTCATGTATAACCAAAATGAGAAAATAATTATCAAAAATGATCCTAAAATGTTTAGCCTTCTTGTCTTTTTTTTCAATTTAGTTCTAATTATGAATTTGTAGCTGTTATGATCCTTCATCAGGATGAAGGCTAAATTTGACAAATATAATAATTGAATCAATTTCGTCCAAAGTTAATGCGCTGTTAATCATATACACACACTGAGCACAAAAGGTGTATTTTGGGGTTATGATGTTCAGGAGTTGGTTTTTTTATTTTAAAAAACACTCAAAAACACAAAACAAGCGTAAAAATATGACGGGCAGTCTCGTAAGAAGATTGATAATATTGGGTGGAATGGTGATCATAGCAATCATCTCTACACAATCCTATTGGTTGCTCAAAACTTGGGATCTAAAGGATCAAGAATTCGATCAGACAGCCCAAAAAATGTTGCTTACTGTATCCCAAAGAATAGCTAAAAGTTCTTCGTTTGAGTTACCGAAGAAAGACTTCATTGAGCGGCAAGCGTCCAATCTCTATGTTGTAAATATCAATAGTGAAATTAACTTTGATGTACTAGAAGATTATCTGTATCAGGAGATGAAAAATTATTCTTTGGAGACAGCTTTTGATTATTCTATTTATGATTGTACTTCGAAAGAACTGGTTTTTGGTAATTATTGCGATCTAGCTGAAGAGAATAACATCAATAGAAAAGAGCCTTCTATTCCGGCAATTAAAGGATTAGATTATTATTTTGTAGTGCGATTTCCAGCAAGAGAAAGCTTTTTATTGGCGAATATGAATTTGACTGTGATGTTTTCTATTATCGCCATCTTATCTGTCATTTTCTTCTTGTATACCATATGGATAGTCATGAGGCAGGAGCGAACATCTCAATTGCAAAAGGACTTTATCAACAATATGACACACGAATTCAAAACACCGATATCATCTATTAAAATAGCGGCGGATGTTTTTTCCAAAAGTGAATTTGTAATCAATGATCCACGATTATCAAGATATGCAGGAATCATTACAGAGCAAAATCAAAGACTCAATGATCAGGTCGAAAAAGTATTGAACATTGCAAGGTTAGAAAAAAATAGTTTTGAATTAAAAAAAGAGCTTATCGATGTACATTCTACCTTAAAAGGTATAGCTAAAAGTGAATCAGTTAGATTAGAAAATCAACATATAAACCTAGAAATTGATAATGAGGTCATAGAAATATTCGCGGATCCATTGCACTTTACCAATGTGATCACCAATATTATTGATAACGCAATAAAATATAGCATTGGTGAGCCAACAGTCACGATAAGAACAGAAAAAATGCCCAATTTGGACATTATAAAGATCATCGATGAAGGAATAGGAATAGAAAAGGAGAGACTAAAAAGCATCTTTGATAAATTCTATCGTGTATCTACAGGTGACATGCATAATGTGAAGGGTTTTGGACTTGGTCTTTTTTATGTGAAAAACATATGCACCGCTCATGGATGGATTGTTGAGGTAAAATCAGAGCTAAATCAAGGAACTACTTTTAGTATTAAAATACCGACTTAGTAATGGCGAAAAAATATGATGGTCATTTCAGGCTAGAGCTTCTGTTCATAGTCGAGGCGCAAAAAGTGGAGTTATGCATCGCGTAATGAGTATTTTTGTAACGAAGGATAGGGACAAAAAATAAGCATCATATGGATAAGTTAATTTTTAACATTACTTAATATAGATCATGGAAGCAAAAGCAAGAATACTTTACGTTGAAGATGACGAAACATTGGGGTTCGTAACCAGAGATAATCTAGAACAAAACAATTATGAGATAGATCATCATATGGATGGTAAATCAGGATTAAAAGCATTTGAGAAGAAAGGATATGACCTTTGCCTTCTTGATGTTATGCTTCCTGAAATGGATGGATACGAATTGGCAGAGAATATAAGAAAGCATAATAGCGAGATTCCGATTCTCTTCCTCACAGCAAAATCCATGAAAGAAGATAGAATTCATGGGTTACAATTAGGTGCAGATGATTATATCACAAAGCCTTTCAGCATTGAAGAGTTGATTCTCAAAATAGAAGTCTTTCTAAAACGGAAATATATAGCTACTCCAGATAGCGATGAATATAAGGTCGGGATATTTACATTAGATTATAAAAACCTTAAACTCATAAGTGAAAACAGCGAGTCAAACATGACACAAAAGGAAGCTGATCTTATGAAGTTAATGGTTGAAAATATAGGAAATACCCTTAGAAGAGAAGACATTCTTAAGAAATTATGGGGAGAAAATGACTACTTCCTAGGGAGAAGTATGGATGTATTCATTAGTCGATTGAGAAAGTATATTAAGTCAGATACTTCATTGACTATAGAGAATGTGCATGGAGTGGGATTCAGGTTGATAGAAAGTAAATAGGTAGAACGTCTCGCAAAGGCGCGGAGGGCGCAGAAAAAGTGAGCTAAAAGAAAGAGTTTTAAAGAAGGAAGAATAATTGAAATTATTAAACCTAATATTCTTAGTTCGTTTCAGTTAGGCTGCAGAAATACGGGCAGCAAAAAAGTTATCAGCTATGCTGCAAAGGATTTAAGTATTTCGAAAGAAGAAGTATCAGACTCCGACATATGGTATTTATTAAAAAAGGAGTTTCCTGAGATAAAACCTAAGTGCTTTCTTTTTTTATGAAAGTCTGGATTCCAGTTTGTTCTCTAATCATATTCCCCAAACTAAATATGATAATTATTCTCTGTCGAATAATCCATATCCATCCTCGAATATTTGGAGTGATGTAGAAAAATAAACATACTAGATAAACCAATAATATGGACTGAAGTTATATTTCATAGCGATAAGTTCTACCTGAATCACCCTTCTTATTTTTGTTACTTGGAGCAAAAAATAATTTAGTATGCGAAGGGCCATTCCCTCAACTCTTGAGAAATGGCACTAAAGTAAATTCAAATCAATACAACATTCAATTTGGAAATGATGCTACTGGTTTATCAGAGTTTCAAATAACAAGTATTGATAGTATAAATGGAATTGATATTTGGAATAATGCCGATACTTATAGTCTTTTAGCGGATGTCTCAAGATTCAAAAATACTCCTTTAGCTATAGCAAATTGTAACGGAAACAAATGGCCATTTGAAATTGAATCGGAAGGAGTAGTTTATTTAAAGCTTGAAGTTAATAAAAGAGGCGTTGAAATAATGGATAATTAAGTCCTCAATAAGGTAAAGGAATGATTTAACTAACAGATGGCTGAAGGTCATTGTTAAACCCATCAAACAATTTGGAGCATGAAGGGCCGATCTCGAAGCATTATAAATTAATCTAGGAGCGGCATCTATTTTCTATCTACAAGTGCTTAACTCTATCTCTTACCTTTCCCTTGGGAATGGAAAGGTGTTACGGAAGTGGATAGCTGATTTAGTAATTTCCATTAAAGAAGTCTACTGCTCGTGCCCAGTATGAAAATTCTCCTTTGAGGGGTTAGGGGTGGAATTTCGTAAGTTATTGATTTTTAATTGTTCATGTTTTTATTTCCTCGAAATGTACTCGCGACTTTATTCGCGTTTGTGACACTCTCGTAAGGCAAGATCGATTATGTGGAAGTCCAGTCTTTCTAATTATTTATAACTATAGTATCAATCCTATATGGGTTCACGGTGCGAAAGCCCTCGAATAGGTTTAAGTTTCATTCGGAATCCAATTTTGCTCCCGTCAACTCTCTAGCTATCAAAGTTTTGTGCTATATTGGGCAACAAATCTAGAAATAGTATGCTATCCCGATTAAACAATACAATAAAGCAACTTTTATTTCCAAATATCTGTATGCTCTGTGCCAAAGACTATGCTTCGAGCAATATTAATCCATTTTGCTTTTCATGTACGGTAAACATGCCATACACCAATCACTTCAAAACTAAGCCCAATAACGCTACGCCTAAATTTCGAGAAAGGGTTCCCTGTGTTGATGTAGCTTGTTTGCTCAATTTTTATAGTTACTCTGATGTAAAAACCATGCTGCACAGATTAAAATATAAAGGCAGAAAAGATATCGGCTTTCAATTAGGATTGATGTCTGGACAAAGGGCTAAAAATTCACTATTCTTTGATGATATTGATTTGATTGTTCCAATTCCAATTCACAAATCTAAATTGATTAAAAGGGGATATAATCAAGCTTCTTTTATAGCAAAGGGTGTGAGTGAGAAATTGAAAGTACCTGTAAGGGAGGATGTAATCATAAAACATACCAATACCAGATCTCAAACTAAGATGAATAGAATCGAGCGAGTAAAGAACGTGCGATCATCTTTCCAGTTAGTCGATAAACAAGGGATACAAGGCAGACATATTCTATTAGTTGATGATGTGCTGACTACAGGTGCGACAATAGAAGCTTGTGCGAATCATTTATTAGAATCGAGTGATGTGAAGTTGTCAATCTTATGCATGTGCTTGGCTAGAAATTAGTGGGTGTTTTTTACTTAAAAGCCTAGTTTTTGAACTTTAAATAGGTTGAATCAATTTTATAAACAGATTCAATTAAATGTGAAATATGAACAGAGATATTGCTGACATGCGCATACACTATACCAAGGGTTTTTTGACTGAAGGTTCTGTGTTAAATGATCCGATCGATCAATTCAAATCTTGGTTTAAGGAAGCTACGAATGGCGAAGTAGTAGAACCAAACGCAATGATAATTGCAACTGTTGATAAAGATAATGTACCATCTGCGAGAACGGTGTTATTAAAAGAAATAGATCCTGAAGGCTTTCTGTTTTATACAAATTATACAAGCGATAAAGCAAAGGACATTTCCTCAAATCCTAATGTTTCTCTTGTGTTTCTATGGAAAGAAATGGAAAGGCAGGTTAGAATAACGGGTGTTGCTGAAAAAATAAGTACTTCACGTTCAGAGCAATACTTCCATAAGCGCCCAAAAGGAAGTCAAATAGGAGCCTGGGTATCTCCTCAAAGCTCAATCTTAGAGAATCGTGAAGTTTTAGAAGAGAGACAGAAGGAAATCGAATTGAAGTTTAAAGATGAGGAAAAAATACCTCTGCCTGATTTTTGGGGTGGATATATCGTAAAGCCGACTGCCATAGAGTTTTGGCAGGGGAGACCAAGCCGATTACACGATCGACTTAGATATAAATTAGAAGATGGAAGATGGAAAGTTGAAAGACTAGCACCTTAGCACATCAAACTTTTTTAAGGGAATATTGATTCATTCCTGTTAATTCTCCTTGGTATTCTACTTTACCAGATCGGATTAGATGTCTTACTCTCCACTCTGCGGTGGTGTCTGTGATAGTGTGTGAAGAATTACTTATAGTTTGACCAATGACTTTTGGTGCCCTTGTCCATTCATTTGGTATTTGGGAAAAGATATATTCATCATGGTAATCTTCGCTTACTGAAAGTATTTCATTGCCATTTTTTATTCGATAGGCACCATTTTCTTGCCTCATAGCTGCCCAAAGATCTCGATACATTTGTTGAGCTTCTTCTTCTATGGTCTGTTTATACTTATAAAGATGAGGTATTTGTTCTGGTGAGAACATTGCTAAATTAACTGCGGGTAGACCATTATTCATATCATCTGGTGATAATCTAGATAGGTCTATAATTGACCATTTGATATTCCTGCTTTTCATATAAGTCATTAGCCAAGCCGAAGCCAATATATCATGACAAGAATCTCCCTGCCAAATCACAGCTTCGCAATCTTCTACTTGATCTAACAAGACCATAGATTCCTGATAAAAGAGATCGACATCCATTCCAAAATGCACTTCTGCATCAATCATGTTCCAGTAGTCTTGCCTTTGTGACGTATTCATTTCTGCATCACATTCTGTGATCGGACCTTGAGTGAAATCATCTCTTGACGGTATCGCTTTGTCTCTAAGGAGCCCATGTGACTTAATAGCTTCTATCAAACATCTTGTTGCTGAATCGCCGAATCCTATGTGAATTTTTTTCAATGGGTATTTATTTTATTATTTCTGCTCCTAATAATTGGTCAGGAATCCCAAATGCATCAACATATGCAACAGCATCTGGCCTTATTTCAGAACACAATTTAGTTACTATTCTTCGGATTGCTTTGGTTTTAGACCCATCCATATAATCACTTTCTAAGAACCATCCTTTATGTTCTTCCATAATTGATAGTGCGTATAGATCACATAACTTTGATAATGCCTCTTTTTCAGCCCCATCCTCAGAATTATTGATCTTCTGTGCAAAATTTCTTAATACTAATCTTTCTACATAAGCCTTGGCAAGTTCTATCATATGGTTTTGACATTTCAAAAATGCGTCATAAGGAGAGATTCGCTTCTTGAGATAATCTTGCATTCTTTGGCTAAGGCTTATTAATAGTTTTTTCTCTCTAAACCGGAAGGCGTGCAGGTGAAATCTTCGGTCAAGTAAATGCTCTGAAGATGTGTTTCTTGTATAGATTGGATTGTATCCCACCATAGTATTACTGATGCGATCTCCTAAATATCTGATTACAGCTGTAAATCCTTCATCATGAAATGATTGCTTAAATTCTGTCAGTAACCCTTTTGCTACAAGTTGGAGTAAAACAGTATTATCTCCTTCGAAAGTTGTGAAGATGTCACTGTCTCCTTTGAGCGCGTCAAACCTATTTTCTGATAAGTATCCTTTCCCTCCGCATGCTTCTCTGCATTCTTGTATTGTATCAGTAGCATGCCAAGTGGCCATAGATTTTAATCCTGCAGCTTTGGTTTCGATCTTTCTCATCTGATCTTCATCTGCATTGATATAATCTTCACTTAGCTTTGATATGGCAATATAGTAGCCATAGGACTTTGCTAATCTAGGGAATAGTCTTCTTTGATGTGTCGGGTAATCGATTAATAATGTCTCTGCTTCACCATCTTTCGAAGCAAATTGTCTTCTTTTGGCGGCATATTTTATAGCGATGGCTAATGCAGATTTGGATGTATTAACTCCAGCCTGTCCTACACAGATGCGCCCAACGACTAAGGCTCCCAACATTGTGAAAAATCGTTTGTTAGGATTCTTTATTGGACTTTCATAAACGCCAGCATTATTGATAGAGCCATATCGGTCAAGTAGGTTTTCTACAGGAACTGATACATTATCGAACCAAAGGCGACCGTTATCTACACCATTGAGTCCTATTTTATATCCGCAATCTTCTACTTTTATACCTTCAAGTAAGTTGTTGTTTTTATCTCTTATTGGCACAAGGACTGCATGCACACCATGATTTACATCATCTACTATGAGTTGCGCAAATACAGCTGCCATTGTACTGTGTAGTGCATTTCCAATATATTCTTTTCCAGCTTCAATAGAAGGCGAGTTGACCACGATGCTCTGTGTTTCATGATCATAAGTAGCAGTCGTCATTAGACCTCTAACGTTGGATCCATGACCGGTTTCTGTCATCGCAAAACAGCCTAATAAGTCTGCTTTTCCGAGTGCGTCTATATATTTTCTATGGTGTTTTTCGGTGCCAAGATTATAAACTGAACCTCCAAATAGACCGAACTGAACTCCAAATTTAATAAGGAGGCTGAGATCGCCGTAGGCCAATGTTTCGAAGACAGTAATATGATCACCTACACGACCGCTTCCGCCAAATTCAGTTGAGAAAGCATATGCTCCAAGGCCTTGGTCGGCCAAAGCTTTTACTTGAGCAAGTGTCGTTTTTCTTTTATCCTCTTTGTTTGGATTTAGATCATATTTAAAAAATGGATCTTGCAAAAGTTTTTTTACTCTAGCAATAACTTCAGCTTTGTTTCCATCTAGAATTGATTGGAGTTTTTTGGACTCGAAAGAACAATCATTACTGACTTTATTAAGAGATCCTGCATCAACTTTTGACAAAAGCAGTCTTGTACTACCTTCGTTATTTAGCCCCATTGCAGACTGTATAGTTTCAATAGCTTTAATAGCTTTTGGATCATTCCATGGTTTATTTTCTTGAGTTGATGAACTACTTTTGGCCATTTCAATACCTAATTGTACCAAAGATTTTTTTTCGATGCCTTCAAGGTCATGTGCATTTTTACGAAGTACTTCTACCCATTCTTTGAATATTTCTTGAGATGGAGGATTTTTTGGATTTGTATATTTAATTAGATAGTCTTTTTCCTTTTGGCTAAGAAAATCAGCTTTAGATAATTTATCATGTATTAAAGCGATCTCACTTGGACTAAGGACACTATCTGACCAGCCAACATAAAACATTGGTAGCATAGTGAGTATTCCTGGGGTTATTTCTTGAGAAACGATATTGGACATATCAATTTATTTTTTGTGTGTCTGAGGATTTGGTTATAAAACATGAGCGAGGAAGATAATGTTTCTTTATGGTTGGAAGATTATTTATTTCTATTCAAACCGTCAAATAGTAAAAGGAAGAAAATATGGAAAACGGTGACTTATTGCTAAATTAGCGTCTAATTGACTGTTGTTGCTGCTTTAGAAACGAGCTACCATTACAAACGAGAATTAAAAAAGAAGAGAATATGAAAAAGGTAATTATTACATTAATAGCATTTATTGGGGTATCAGGAATCATAAGTGCGCAAGATGTTTCGGAGCGTGATATGTCAATGAGCTTAGGGAAACAGACTACTTTTTCTATAGATATAGATGGTGCTGACGAAGAGATGACTGAAGACGTTTGGAAGAAGTATGTAAAAGACTACGGAAAATCACAGAGAAATAAGAAAGCTAAAGAATACTATGTAATAGGAGCTAGAGTGCCTATGATTGCTGGATCAAATGATTTAGATATTTATATTAAGTTTGAAGAACGAGTAGGATATACTACAGCAAATCTATGGATTGATAATGGTGGTAGTTTTATAAATTCTGATGAAAATCCTAGAGAAGCTCAAGGTGCTGAGGAGTTCCTTACAGAGTTCTATTTAAAAGTTAAGAAAAAAGCTATTTCTAAAGAAATGAAGAAGCAAGAAAAGGAGCTTAACAAAATGGATAAATCTCTTAGAAAGCTAGTAAAGAAAAATAAAAAATACCATAAAGATATCGAGAAGGCAAAAGAAAAGATCGAAAAAGCTGAAAGGAATATAGAGCAAAATCTAAAAGATCAAGAAGATCAAAGAATCCGAGTAGCGCAGCAGAACAAGATCATCGAAGAAATTATTGGAAGGTTGAATAATTTGGGTATGGGATAAGAGGTTATTTAAAAGCAATTTCCGATTGTTATTTACTGTTTTAATGTTACTTAGTAGAGCTCTAAGTGTAATATTGAAATATGACAAAGGGATTATTTAAAATATTTGGAATTTCTTTAATTCTATACTTTTCGATAAATATTGCTGTTCCTTACAATACCTTTTTGAGAAATAGAAGTATTGAAAATCAGATCAACTATATTAATAGAATTCTATCGGAGGGATATGATGACGAATTGCAAGACCGTTATCCAGAAGGAAAAGTATTTAGCAATGCTATTTTTGCATTATCTGTAATAGAGTATTCAAACAGATCAAAAAAGTTTAAGAAGCAATATTCTAGGATTCTAGACCAAAGAGTCGAGGTTCTTATCTCTGAATCAACTACAGTTTCTTTTGTAGAAGATATGATTCCTAGATTCGGTGCATTCTACAATGGGTGGGTCAACTTAGTTCTAAAAAAATATATAAATAGTGGGCTCTTTGAATTGTCAGATTCTCAATCTGAGATAAAATCAGCTCATAAACAACTATCGAATGCATTGATAAAACCGCAATTTGATTCGATTAGAGTTTTGGATACTTACCCAGGCAGTTACTGGCCTGCAGATAATTTGGTTGGAATACTTTCTTTAGAAAATAAATTAATCCAAGAGTTATGGTTAAATAAGGTGATTTGTGCTAGTGAAACAGAATCAAAACTTATAAACCATGTAGGTTATTCTCCATCTGAAATAAGAGGGTCATCCCAGGCATTGATTGTTTATTTATTATCAAAGTATGATTTTCAATACGCTCTAGAGTGTAATAAAGTCTTTGCCGGCCTTTTGACTAAAACGTATTTAAATGTTGACCTTGTTAAAGAATTCAAAGATGAGTCTAGTGGATACTCTGATATAGATTCGGGGCCTATAATTTTAGGGTTCGGATCAGTAGCAACAGTGATGAATACCAAAACACAAGCAAGTTTAAAGAATAAAAGATCTAGAAATACCTGGGCTTTTCTTAATACTATTTCAGTGCCAATCAATATAGCAAATAGTAAATATTACTTGTTCAAGAAAGAGCCTATGCTAGATATATTCATGTTATGGTGCTCAGTAGAACTGTAATACCAATTCGGCAAGAAATTCACTGTTTCTCGTAGAAGCCAGATGAACAAACGACGCTTATATTTAGAGTAATATTTTTTATCCAGTACTGAAAATACTCGCCTTTGCATATAGCTATGCCTGCGTTTTTTGTACGTGTGTTTGCTTTATAACGTGTGTTTTCTGCGAAAGCCACCACTTATACTATCCATTATGTCACCCGTAGTACCACACCTAATTCCACATTAATCTAAAGAAAAGTTCTCAACCAAAAATGGTATAAGACAAATCATACTTAATAAAATATACTCAACGGAAAGGAAACATATTGCTATAAATTATATATGAAAACATACACACAAGCTGCTCAATAATATTTTGGATTGAATTTTTCTTTTTTTGTTATTATATGTAGTTAGCAGATTCACCAACAAAATAGAGTCAAGAAAAGCTAATTGCATATTTTATCAAACAGTGATACATAACAGAAAAATTATATATGATATTAATTTAATGTGTAAGGTGTGTTTTAAGCCAACTAACCTATCTTTGTGTGGCTAGTGCAAAAATGAGTTGTCCACAATTATTAATGGTTATCCACAAAAAGCTAACATGCTCAAATTCGTTGATAACTTTTACATATTAAAGGAACTCTTAGCTTTGTATTGCAATTTTCAATAATACATCAATAAGTCTTTCACTTTCAATGGCAGAAACAGAAAAACCTTTAAAAGCTGTCTCAAACAGAATGAGTGCAGTCAGCGGTAAGAACGGTCAAGGCGATCTTTCATTTGGTAAAGTACAACCTCAAGCGGTAGCTTTGGAAGAAGCAGTACTGGGTGCTATTATGCTAGATAAAGATGCATTTCCAACTGCGACAGAGATTTTGAGGGCGGAGTCATTCTACTTAGAGGCGCACCAGCTTATCTATACAACAATGAGTGAGATATATGGGCAATCTCAGCCTATTGACTTGCTTACGGTGCATGAAGCATTGAAAAAGGCAGGTACGCTTGATAAAGCTGGAGGTATTACTTATTTAATGGAGTTGACAAATAAAATTGCTTCAGCCGCCAACTTAGAATTTCATGCGAGAATAATAGCTCAAAAATTTATTCAACGAGAATTGATCAGAGTATCCACTACTATCATCCATGACTCTTATGATGAGACTAAGGATGTTTTCGAGTTGCTAGATATGGCAGAACAAAGTTTATATGATATCACGGACAAAAACCTGAGTTCTGGTTACGAATCCCTTAAAATGCTTGCAATCCAAGCGCAAAGAGAGATCGAGGCAGCATCTCAAAAAGGATCAGAGATGACGGGTGTGACGACTGGATATGTAGAACTCGATAAGCTTACGAGTGGATGGCAACCTTCGGATCTGATCATTATAGCAGCCAGACCAGGTATGGGTAAAACAGCATTCACACTTTCGTTGTCTAAGAATGCAGCGGAAGCAGGAAGAGGTGTAGCTGTATTCTCACTGGAGATGGCAAGCGTACAACTCGTACAAAGACTTATATCCATGGATGCCGAAATCTCAGGTAGTAAACTGAGGAATGGCCAAATGGAAGATTACGAATGGAAAAAACTACACGAATCGGTAGAAAAACTTGCTGACATACCTATATTTATAGATGATACACCGGGTATCAACATCTTCGAGCTAAGAGCCAAATGTAGAAGACTTAAGCAAAAGCATGATATCTCGATGATCGTTATCGATTACCTTCAGCTGATGAGTGGTGCTCCAGGTGGCGGCGGCGGTGGTAACAGGGAACAAGAGATATCAGCTATTTCGAGAGCCTTGAAAGGATTGGCCAAGGAATTGAAGGTTCCAGTAATCGCATTGTCTCAACTCTCAAGGGCGGTGGAATCGAGAGGAGGAGAAAAACGACCGATGCTTTCGGATTTGAGAGAATCAGGAGCGATCGAGCAGGATGCAGATATCGTAACATTCATCTATCGTCCAGGATACTATGGGATTGAGGAAGGTGATATGGGTGTGCCATCTGACCTTACAGAGATTATTGTCGCTAAGCACAGAAATGGTAGTTTGGATACTGTAGAACTTAAGTTCGTAGGTCAATACGTGAAGTTCGAAGATCCAGGAGAAGGAGGGTTTAGCAACGACCTAGGAGATAGTTTCGTAGCAGATCCGTTTGCTAGTGGAATGGTCACAAGGCAGTCTAAAATGAATGAATCTGGAGAAGGTGGAGGAGAAACACCACAATTCGGAACGCCCGATTTAGGTGATATTCCGTTTTAGGATTAAATTAAAATATTTGTCTGTATCTAATTTATGCACGTCTAGAAAATTAGTGCACTCAATATATGAATGGTATTTTGGATTGATTTCTCGAAATAATAGAACATAATCCTAATGGTGTCCAAAATAAAGTTTATTATATATCTGTCCCCATTGATAGTAATAGCATTTTTGTTATTTTGCTTTATTGGGATGTGTTATGATGACTCTATTCAGTTATATTCTGTGCCTTGGTATGTAGTCCTATCCGCTCTATTATTGTATTCTTTATTGATGTGGTCTGAGTTTGTGAAAATACCAAAAATCCAAATCGAAAATGGATCAATAAACTACAAATCAAAAGTAGCAAAAGTCAAATTTAAAAGATCAGATATATTAAAATTGGAGAGAACCAGGTTTGGAAAAAATTCTAAATTTTCGACTAGAGGAGGATTAGAAATCCATACAAAATCTGATAAATTATTTCTTCCCTACTTTCTGTATTCTAATGAAAAGGAAATCTTACAGTATTTATATCAAGAAAAAGAAATTGAACTAGATGTTGAAAGTTATTTTGATTCTGGAAATTTCAGTTTTCTCAAGTACTTCTACAGAGAATTGAATGGTATTGTTATTATTACAATTATCTTTCTAGCTGCAGTTATTATTATTATTATTAAATTAGATTCCTATTGGGGGCTATTGATAGCTTTAGGTGTTTTTGGTCTTCTGGTTTCGGGGTTACTTTTGAATTATAGATACCTGAAAATAGAAGAAGGTTATCTAAAACACATAAATCCATTTTTATTAAAGAGTACAAATTATAATGTAAACCAAATTGTGTACTCTAATAGTCATCCTGATCGGGCAATTAAAAACTTGACTGTAGAGCTAGTCGGTAAAAGAATAGTAATCCTGCGAGGTGGTTTAAATATACAAGTAGAAATTGACGAATTAGCAAAAATATTGAACACGAAATCAATAAATGAGCTTGAACTTAAGGAGGTTAAAGTAGAAGATGCTTACTATAATAACCCTTCCAGATAATGTTCTTCTATCCCAAATTCAGCTTTTAGAGCATCTATTTGTTGAATAGCATTTTGATTTTTATCGCCAGTTTTTACTGCTGAGATCATCACATTTTTTCCAGTATGTTCGGATGATATAAATTCGAATACTTTCACTTCGTATCCTTGAGATTCTAGAATCAAAGCCCTGATTGAGTCGGTTATCATTTCAGCTTGTCTTTCGAGCAAGATTCCATGTTTTAATATTGGGTTTAAAGCGCTTTCAGTTTTCCTAATGGCTTTTCGAATTTGCTTATGACAGCAAGGAGCGACTACTATATATTTAGCTTCTGCTTCTAGCCCTTTAGCAATAGCCATATCTGTAGCTATGTCACAAGCATGAAGAGCAATGACCATATCAGCGGACTTAATTTTATATTGATCAATGCTTCCTAGATCAAAGTTAAGACCTATGAGCTTGTTTTTTTGAGCAATATTATTGCACTTATCTACCAAATCTTGTCTGATTTCCACACCTTTCATCTCTGCATTTTGTGATTGACCATTATTGAGGTAGTCATATAGTGCAAAAGTTAGATAACCTTTGCCGCAGCCCATGTCCACTATCTTTTTTACCGTTTTATCATCTTTTATTAGTGCAGCTATGAGCTCTATGTATTTATTGATCTGTTTGTATTTGTCCTGTGCATGGGCATAGATTTTCCCATGGGTTGAACTCAGTCCTAGATCCACTAAGTACGGCGTAGATTCTGATATCAACCTGTGTTTAATATGATTGTGTTGCTCAATGTTAATTTCATGTTTTTCCTTTTTTATCAATACTTTGCTATGTCCTTTTTTAGATTGAAGTAAACTGATTTTTTGATCTGAAAAGTATAGGTCTGCATTATAAAACTGAGTTTCTATATTTTCAGATATTTCATCAATGAGGGAATGTGAATTGTAATTTTTTACTTGATCGTTTGTTTTGCTTCTGTACGTAGCATTCCAGACTAGTTCATCATTAATCTTAACAGGCCGAAAGAAGATATTTCTCAATTCGCCCTGTTTGTTCCTTGGCTTGGCAAGTGTGAGTTTGAATAGTTGACCTTGATCTAAGGCAGAATTTATATAAGAGATGAAATCTGTCATGCTACAAAGGTATTGAAATAAGGGAATTGGTTATGGGTTTTAGGTTTTGGGTGCTAGGTTGGGTGCGTATTTTTTGTATTTCTGAACTGATATGGATGAAAATAGGAGATGTTTTTTATAAGCTCGAAGGGGTTGATCTTGATTGGTGGGGATCAACAGGATCTCCCTATATTTCTAATAAACAGCAATAGATAGAGACTTTATAGAATGTAAGTTAAATCAGTCTCTAACTGATTTGAGCGAAACATTTAGGAACAAAAAGCCGTACCATAATGTCTTATGGTACGGCAAAAAATTGTAATCCAATTTTAACAAAAAAATCTTCTTTTACTTTTAATCTATTTTTGTAATTCTTTTTGTAATTGAGAATTGTGCATCTGAAATCACTACTGTATACATTCCATTTTGCATATCTGATACATCAATTACCTGTCCTGATTGAGCATTTTTTATATTTCTTATTGCTCTTCCATTATTATCTAAGATATATATAGTAGGGTCGTCAAACTGATTATTTTCAAAATCTACGGTTACCAAATTACTTGCAGGACTAGGGTATATATTTACCTCGCTTGAAGGCAATTCTTCTGTTCCTACTGGTGGTAATAATACTACATCAATTACATGTACGATACCATTTTCTGTTACAATATCAGCTGCAATGACTTGCGCGTCATTGATAAAGACATTGTCATCATCAATAGTAACTGTTATGTCAGCACCGTTTAATGTAGTTGCAGTCATACCGTCTGATAGATCAGTTGATAGTACTTCTGAACCAAGAACGTGGTATAATAAGATATCAGTCAATTGACCTCCGGGCTCTGACAATAGAGCATTAAGTGTCTCCGTAGGAAGTTCCGCGAAAGCTGCGTCTGTTGGTGCAAAAACAGTGAATGTACCATCTCCCTGAAGTGTAGTTGATAAATTAGCTGTATCCAAAGCAATTTGAAGTATTGTATGATCTTCTGATCTAATTACTACATCCATCACTGTTGTCGGAGCTGGTAAGAGTACGGCATCGATTATATGAATAATACCATTTCCTGTAAAGAAATCGGTCACAAGTATCTGAGCATTATTTATAAAAGCTCCATCAGCGTTCAAAGTAATCGTAGCTGTTTCTCCTTGAGCTGTTGTGATTATTAATTGATCAGAGAGATCACTTGCGAATGTTCTACCTTCAACAACATGATACAATAAAGCATCAGTCAATTTCTGAGGAGCTGCTACCAAAGATTCTAAAATGTCTTCAGGTACTGCTAGAAATGCATCATTTGTCGGTGCAAATAAAGTTGTTCTTGTATCACTAGAGTTTTGATTATCTGCTAAACCTGTAAGTTGTAATATTTGAGACAATATCTCAAAACCTTGACTATTAAATATTATGGAAGCATTAGTGCTAGGTAGCATTATCGCATCTATTACATGCACTACCCCATTAGTCCCAACAAGATCAGTTACTGTTATCTGTGCACCTGGACCCCCATTAGCATTGATTGTGAATCCTCCTCCTTCAATAGCTGTAACTAAATAGTCTAGGCCATTAAGAGAAGTTGCAATAGTTCTGTCCACTAAATCTCCTGAGCTAATTACAGAGCTTGTAACATGATATGTAAGTATATCTGTTAGTTGACCTGACGGGTCTGCTAATAATTGATCAATTACGTCTTGAGGTAAAACAGAGAATGCTTCATCTGTAGGTGCGAAAACGGTCAATGTACCTTCTTCTGATAATACAGCATCTAAACTTGCAGCTTCCAGTAGTGCCTGTAATGTGTTATGATCTGGAGAATCTGAAATGATATCAAATACAGTAGGATCAGGTGGTAACAATACAGCATTAATAACATGTACTACACCATTATCCGCATCAAGATCAGCAACAGTAACTTGCGCATCATTTATGAATACGCCATCCATATTGATAGTTACTGTTACATCTTTGCCA
>JBLHWH010000045.1:0-35262 GCA_047628935.1 Halioglobus sp.
AAGACAAAAATAGCCTAGGCAAAAGAAGGTTTATGGCGGCATTATCGGAACCCTATTTAGATAATATTTTAAAAATAAATTTCTAAGTGCGTTTGCCCTGGCTTTTAGACGGAAGGCTATACTTTTGTAGCAAATTGCTTATGACGAATTGTTAAACTGAGTTGATAACAAAGCTGATCTCACACTACACCTTAAACACTTCAATAAATTCTGTATTCAAGAATTGGAAATCACGCTTACTTTTTAAGTAATTTGAATTAGCTCTCATATGCCCAGCCCCATAAAGTATTGCCATATTATACTCTTTATCTTTTTTGGTCTGTAATAGCTTATTTATTTTTTCAAATACAATCGTATCACGTGATTTATAAATAAAGTCTTTTATTCTTTCTTTTTCATCAAATAGAGGGCCATATATTTTTTCTAAATCTTCGTTCGACTTCATGAAATATTTCACAAAAATAGATCTTGAAAAGTTCATATCTTGAAAAAAAAATCCAAAAAGGATAAACAATAATATATTTAATTTTGTGCAATCGAGTTAGTGTATTCCATTCTTTTAATCCTCTCTCTTCATTCAAATCTGCTTGAATAAAGACGATTTCTGATTCTTGTTTATGAAACTTGGGTTGTACAACTAAATTTAATCTACTCGCTAACCTTTTCCTATTCTTCAGATTTATTTTTCCCGATTTAAACTTAACCCCTTCAAATAATACTTGATCATAAGACAGAAGATAGTTACTTACCTTCTCGTAGAATTCACTTTCACCAATGTGGCACATCGGGATTAACCTGATTTTTAAGGCGTAATTTGTCTTTTGTACATATTCTACTGTAATTACTCTAGCTCCAAAATCAGATGCTTCATAAAATTTCATTTGTGTTTTTTAATTACTAGGAACAAAAGCAATAAAAAGACATAATGTTGCCTGACTTCAACAAAGCAACAGTCTAAGGTGACTGAGCGCAGCCGAAGTCACAATTCTACCATTTCCTTAGCAAACGGACTCAACGTAGTACCATCCACATCCGCTTCAGCAACAAGTCTAAACTCAGACTTTACTTTTCTGAGAAACTTAGCAAAACTGATAAATGGTCTTTTGACAATGTTGTCTTTAGCCATCTTGTCCATTTCCGATAGTGCGATCTCATACATGATAGAAAAAGGTACTTCGACGATCTCTTCAGGTGATATTACAAATGAATCAGTTAGTTCTAATTGAGCAATCGTATATTCATCGACTAAGCGGTCTTTGCCTCGGCCTCTTGAGTATTTCTCTACAATCTTCACTGTGATTCCTTTTACTACACTTTCTGATTTTGTTGTAAATTTCAGGTTTCCCGTGATTACTTTCTCCTTCTTATCGATAGGCATCTTTATATTCATCTCTACTTTGACACCTTCGATTCCTAATACTCTTTTTAGCTTACCTAACATATATTATCCGTTTTATTGAGGATATGATTTCCTCAGCTACTATCAAAAGTGCAAAGATTGTACTAGAAGTTCCATATTAATCTTCTAAAAGGATGAAATAGTAGACGGAGGGAATGGAAATATTAGCAAAACAAATACCTCAACGGAGCTTTTGGTCTAGCCATAAATCTAATTGCTGCACCGAATTAGGCCAAGTGTAAATTCACGTTGGGTACCCAAGAGACAAATATTATAATCGCATATTTGCTCTTTATTCCAAATTTTTCAAAATAAATTTGGAATAATTTTTACTCATCATTAATATAGCAAATTCTAAAGGTTAAATCGAGAGCCATATTTCCTTTGCTCATAACTCGAAACCAATAAGACTTGCGTGATTTTCAAACAAAAATGGTATTAAATACAAGATCCAGGATCAACATCCCATTACTCCGAAAAAGAATACTAACTCCTGATCTACTAATTCTCCATTTTCGTTTGCGGCAGGTGTCCATTGCCCTGGGATATTCTCTATTATCTCTATTAGTCTCTTATCTACTGATTCATAACCTGAAGTCGATGTAAGTGATACGTCTGCGAGTTTTCCTTCTTTTGAAATGGTGAATCTTACTTTACCACCCTTCAGACCATCTTTCCTGATGATTTTAACCTGCTCTTCACTATTCTTTCTCAAGTACTCTATCAGAGAATCATCGCCATCTTGGTATTTTGCTTGTTGATCCGGTACTATACTTATGAAATATGTCAAATAGTTATGTTCCCTTAATCCACTTTCATTTTTGTAATCTGAGCGTATATAGATATTTCCTGAATCATTTGTAGATTGTATGAGATTGATCTGTGCCTCAGTCAAAACTTCACTATCAGATATTTCACGCCTATCAGTTTCTACATGATCATCCAAAATAGAAACTCTAGCATAGTAGTAAGAATCTATATACTTAGTGGCGTTCTCAGGAAGAATATCTATGATGGTCTTTGCCTTATCCAAATCAGACTTTGAGATGGTAGATAAGAATCGAGATTCTACTTTATATAGTAAATCCCTTGGATCCACTATATTAGAAAAATCTAAAAAATTATTCGCAATTGTTTGATTCGACACGATAGATGCCTCATTCTTAATACAGGTAACCTTCTTGGAATTCATAAATTTGAAAGCCATAAGACTGAAACTTCCAATTACTAAGCTAACTATTAGAATACTCTTTTTCATAATATTATGTTTTTTATTTGTGTCCTCCAAATATATGGCAGAAGGACTCATAGAGCAGCAGCCCAAATGTAAAATGATGTAAAAGCAGATGTAAATGATTGATAATGTTCAATCTATTCCTTTTCCGATGTTATTCTTACGATTACAATTCTAACTTTTCAATAAATACAATGACATAAATCTCATTTTAAAAGAAAAAACACCAATGAGATCTGATTTAGAGTCGACCACTATTTTAACACTCTGATATTATCGATATAACAATTCCAATAAATCCAAATACACAATTTTATAGTGGCACCTATTTGCTTAGATATTTTTTAAGAATACCACCTTTTACATTATTTACATCAAACTCAATAATAAATGCCTTTTTATCTATTTTTTCAATCATATTATACGTTCTTTTTATATCTATCCTGTTAATGACAGTATGGATTATTTCTTTTTGATCCTTGATTCCTCTCCTGCCATAACCCTTGGCTCCTTTATATACTGTAACTCCAACTCCAATTTCATCAATCAGTCCATCTCCTATTCCATTAGCACTTTCTGAAATGATCATAAGACCAACAAAGTCTTCAAAACCTTCAATCATTAGATCAATTACCTTGGCAGTGATCAGAAAAGTCAATATAGAGTACATGGAAACTTCAACAGAAATTAAGACTGCAGTAATTGAAAAAAGAACAATATTAAATATTAGAACGACCTTTCCAATACTTATTCCAAATCGACTGTTAAAAAAGATTCCTAGAATTTCAGACCCGTCCAAAACGGCCCCATTTTTAATTGTGATCCCGATACCCGCTCCAAGAAACAAACCTCCAAAAATGGCAATCAGTAGTTTATCATCAGTGATAGAACTAAAGTTTTCAAAATGAATAAAAATAGCTAGTGTGGTAATAGCTAAAAAGGATTTCAGAACTATTTTTTTGGTTAAAGTGTACCAAGCAATTATCAAAAATGGAAGACTAACAATTAATAGTACTGCAGAAATATTTAAATCAAAAAGCTGACTTAGCAGAATTGCTATTCCAGTCACTCCCCCATCCAAAAATCCATTTGGCAATAGAAATGCCTTTAAACCTATACTAGCTAAAACTATTCCAATACAGATTTGAAAACTTTCAAAAAATACTTCTTTTACATTTGTCATTATATTCTTACTTGAACAATCTTTTCTACTTTTGCACCTTAAGATTGGCTAGCTACTTAGAACCACTAATTAATAAGTTTGCAGTGTCACATTTTTTAAAACCATTTCAAGGGTTTCACTCTATAACTCAACAACGATCTCGTTTTTACGATTAAAAACCTCATAAGGAGCATTATACCCTAAAAAATAAAATCTACTTGTGTAGGTAATCCCCTCGGCATCCAAAGCTTCTTTAAGTCGTTTTTTATATTTTTCGATTTTGTCGTCATTGACCCAACCGTCAAAAGCGATTGCCGCTAGCGTTTTTGCTGGCTCCTCTCTGAATTCAATTTGCGATTGATTGGGCTTCGGTAACTTATCTTTACTTATTTGCTTTGGAACCATAAACATCATTGTCATAGAATCTTCTAAAGACATAGTTACAGGCGAAGTCATAGATATTTTTTCACTTTTTTCATTTCCACCAAAAATATATCCCGCTAAAATAGAGAACCCTTTGCTCGAAGCATCTTTATACTCATTACCAGAAAGCTTGACCGAAGTAAACAAACTTGCTTCATAGCTCCGTATTTCAAAATTACCGTACTCTTTGACGACTTTATAAGGGTATGTTTCAATATTCCTTTGTCCCTTCATTGCAAATAGTTGAATGATTACAAATGCTAAAAAGACTATTCCAATTAAGATTAAAAATATTTTCATTATTTGCGATTAATAAAACTTCAAAAACACTATAAGTATACTATACACAACTTACGAATGATTAAGAAGGTTGTGGAGTTCTTCGAATCTTATTATGATTTAAACCTTTCTTTATAATGCATTGACAATTCACAAATACTGTCATTTTAACACTCCTCAAATTGATAGACAAAGCCTCCTTTTTATAAGCAAAGATGGTACAAATAGAAAAAGACCTAATCTGGAATCCATCCAACAGGAGCTACATCAAAACTAAGATATTATAAAATTCGGTTTTCTCATCTTATAATTTGAAAACTACATTAACTCCTAGTTACAGCCATGAAGAATAAAATATTTTAAATAGTACTAACTCTATTCTATTCTATTGGAGTAGTTGTGTTTCATTTACTGAAACGGGACCAAAATTACAAATTGAATATTGTAAAAATGATGCCCTTTATAATAGTTAGAATGATGCCAGAAGTGCTTGTGCTTCTGAAATATTATTAATTTTTTCAATACCCATAACTGGAGTATAGACAGTACCTTTGATAGAACCTAGTACGGCAACAAGTATTACACAATCTACTGTCAGCCCTTCTGACAACTGTACGGAGGCATCCACGTGGAAAACAAAATATTATCTATCGCTTTAGCAATCCAAAAAGCCTTAATTTTAAATAGTCTCTTACTAGGTTGCTTATCGTATATTTTTCATCTGAAAAAATGGAGGGACTAGTGACGACTTGTATAACAAATAGTTTATCGATATTACCTAATAATTCTATAGAAACAGAATTGTAAATTCCTTCTGTTATTCCTTGTCTATAATGGTCTTTTAATAGCTCCACAAAACTGTTAATAAATTCATCTATTACGGACCATGCTTTAGGATAATACTGTTTAATATTCTGCAAAAAAGAAAGTGAAATACCAGAAGTACCCTCTGCAAATATTTCGATTAAGTGTCCGTAAAGGTCCACCGTATCCAGTTTTTGACTTCCTATATTTAAAATAGATTCAGATAAAGCAATTGTTCTAGTTTGACATGCCGCCTGCAATATTTCTTCTTTGCTTTCAAAATATTCATAAATTGTTGATTTACTCTTCCCAGCTATTCTTGCAATATCATCCATGGTCAATTCTTCCAAGTCCTCATACTGTAACCCTACCAACAACTCACTTAACCACTTATTGGCCTTGCTGGTTATATTTTTGCGTTTTTTCGACAACGACTTCCTTCCCATTACCGGACGATTTTATTAAGCTTATTTATCATAAATTTTAAGTTATACCATTTCTGACACAATTCAATCTATTTTTTGTGATGCAAAGTTTGCAAAATATTAAAAAATAGAACTATATTTACATCAATAGTTCGATTTTGTATTTTTTAAGTATCAAACACTCTTCCAATCATGGGTAAAATTAAATATTTTGCAGCATACATTCTGCCTTTACTGGCACTCTTAACATTTAGCACTACAGGAATTTATGCTTATATTGGAATAATTTTCCTTTATGTATTTGTACCAATTATTGAGCAGATTTTTCCTCCTGACAGGTATAACTTTGTTGAAACAGAAAAAGAATTAGCCAGAGACGATTTTTTCTATGATTTAGTATTATACCTAATGGTGCCTCTACATCTTTTTGTTATGTATTACTTTCTGACATCTATTTCTGATCCTACTTTGACTACCTCCGATATTATTGCACGAATATTAATGATGGGAACTATTCTTGGAGTGATTGGTATCAATGTAGGACATGAACTTGGACACAAAACGAAAAATCCAATGAAACAGTTTTTCGCTCAAGTACTTCTTACAACCTCAATCCAAAATCACTTTGTACCTTACCACAATGGTGGACATCATAAGGATATAGGGACTCCCGCAGATCCTACCTCCGCAAAAAAAGGAGATAATTTTTATCTTTTTGCAATTAAATCTCAACTAGGAGGATATTTTAAAACATGGAGATTGGAAGCAAAAAGATTAAAAGCACAAGGAAAAAATCCCAATTTCAACCCTATGATTATCTATACCCTATTACCGATAATACTATTTATTGGTATTTACTTATTCTTTGGCTTATATGTAACAGTATGCTATTTTGTTGCTGGTATTTATGGTATTGCAATCTTGGAGTCACAAAACTATTTTGCTCATTATGGTTTGCGACGTAAAAAAAACCCAAATGGAAGATATGAAAGGGTAAATGCTAGACACTCTTGGAACTCAGACCATATAATAGGTAGAGTGTTATTATTTGAACTTACTAGGCATTCTGACCATCATCACATTGGTGGTAAATCATATCAAATTCTTGAATCAAAGGAAGAAAGCCCTATGCTACCCTATGGCTATCCAATGATGCTTATGTTGTCTTTTTTTCCTTTTTTGTTTCGTCCAATAATGCAAAAACAACTTGAATTGTATGGGGTTGAATAAATATAAAAACTAATTAGGGCTTCCTATTTCCAAATTTTAATCCATTAAAAGCTATTCCCTCCGTTGCAAACGGATAAAAAATATAACCAAGGATCGTTTTATTGTAATTCCTCTTCAACTGAATTGGATTTTATTAGCTGCTTATTCCCTTTTTGGGATACTAAATATAATCTTAGCATTGTTTCATTCAGTCGTAAGCGGAGATTTGCAGCCGTATTTCTCCACAAATAAATTCTTTTGAGACGTAAGAAAAGCGGATGATTCAATCATTTTGTTTACACTATAGATAGCCATAGGATCATCATCTATCAATTGATAAAGTCCATCATTTACTCTTTTCACAATATCAGTTGACTTTTTTGGATAAACAAATCCCTTTGAATCAAAAACAGAGTATAGATATGACCAAGATGCCATACCCATAATACCTAAAATGCTTACTATAATGATTCAGTTGAGTAGTTTTTTCATAGGACACTATTTCACTAATATAACTTTCTTCACCAACTTTTATTTTTCGAAATTCATTTCCACAAAACATATACCTTTATCCTATTCTAAGAAATCAATTTGCTTTAGGTTTTTATCATCATCATCACTGAATATTAACCTGCCTTCCGTGTCGTATATTTCGTATATTTCAATAGGAAGTAAGGATTGCACTGAGAGATTATTGACATATTCTATTTTATCAGCCGGCACAGGTTGCAGAATGACTTCTTCATCATCCAATAAGTCCTCTGCACTACTCAATTGTTTATTTTCATAATACTGCAATTGAAATTCCTCATCAGTATTGCCAGGCAAGAAAAACTCAAATCTCCATCTCCGTCAATGTCTACTAAACTAGGAAACAAGAAACTTTTTTCTTCACCAGCAACAGGCAACCCAAATGGGCTCGCAACTGCCTCAGTGAATAACATAAAACATATGGATATAAGTATGAGGCCGAAGTAGACCCACCTCCGATTAGGGGCTCAGTGACCTTTAAAGATGTATCCTCGCAACCAAAATTCATACTACCATCTGGTGCAATGGCTAGCACCAGGATTACAAAGACCGACAAGGTCAGGATTGAAAAGAAGTGTTTTTTTTTTCATTTTTCCATGTTCTTAAATTTAGAGTGCAATAAAATATTAGAGAGAGAGAGAGAGAGAGAGAGAAAAAAAAATCAGTCATAAAAACAAGTAGATCTACCAATCAAAAGTTCCAGCTATTAACCTATACCTTTGTAGTCTTTCCAATAAAAAAATCAATAATAACCCAATAGATAGCCAAAGCATCATTGATGATTTTGATTGATTACTCCAGATAAGAATTATCAAAAAACAAAGCGAAAACATCCATAAACCATCTGGAAGGTTGTACAATACAAAAGAACGGCTCGTCCATGATTCAGTTCGAGCTTATATATCAATAGGAAAGATTACCCCCATCTGATTATGTCATTATTATACCCTCTAAATGCGTATAGATATTGGCACCTATTCCAAAAGTAGAAATCATGAATATAAATAAAATTGCCTTTTTCTCACAATACAAAGATCAGAGGTATTATGATTCGTCGAGTTGATGTCGCTCAATCCGTTTAATAATTTTGATCAGCAATCTTGGCAGTTACTGAGATGGTTTGGCATTCAAAAAAATGGTCATTAAGAATTGAATCTTAATCACAATTGATATCAATACCATCGGATACTGTATAAAAAATTCTTTAATTTGAGCAGTCTTGTTTTCTTAAAGGATGCCAAAGTTTAATAGTAATGTGTGAGCTTTCGAGAACATTGATGTTTCACATTTTGTTGACTATATTTTACGATATTATTACTTAGTGAGTATATAGTAATGGCTTATCTCGTTTTCAAAATCTATTGTCTTGACGAACTCACTTGTATTATAGGATTTTATATTTGATATCAATCATTAATACTTTTTCATTGAGAAGTGTTTTAAATTGATTTGAGATTGAAATAATACAATAGCCTTGATTGGGAAACTCTAAATTCAGGATAATTTCATCAGTGGAAATTAATTTGTTGTTCACAAAAACACATTTACCCAACTGACCATAAATTCGAATATTCAAACCATCAAACACTTGGGCATTAAGATCAATTATCACTATCCCCGTACTGAGATTTGGATAAGTGTAGAAATCACTTAGAACAATTTCTGTATTGCTACTAATTGCATCATTTCACATTGACAATTTTCATCTATTAAGTCAACACCATTATTTGCAATACCATCATTACAGGGCGTATTGATTTGATTTCTGCTATTACAAAAATCAAAATGTTCACCTTCCCATGGAAGTTTCCCATTATTTTCAGATGAAAATTCAACATCGCAAATCCAATCTGGACAGCATCCTTCTTGGTCATGATTGTCTACTCTATAATCTACAAAATTCTCACTTAGTAAGGTGATCAGGAATTTTACCCTGAAAATTATTACTGGAGCAATTCAACCATTCTAAAGTGTTGAAATATTCAAATTCGAAGATGGCTCCAGTCAAGTTATTCCCGACAAAAGAAAAACTTTATTTTTAGCAAAAAATAAAGTTAGGAATAGTTCCATTAAGATTATTTTCATAACAATGAAATCTAACCAAGCTAGGCTAGTTTGCAAGATTCGGAATTATCCCTGTTAATGAATTACCTCCGCAAGTATATGATTGTAATTTAGGTCAATTATCTAATAAAAGAATCGATCCAGTCAAGATGTTAGCATTGCATATACGGCACAATAAATCTGGAAGGTTCTAACCTGGTACACTTCCTGTTAATTGATTGTCCCAAAAAATTAATCTTTCCACTTGCTGAAGCAAATTAGTAAAATCAGATAACACTCCTGAAAAAATATTATGGAGAGACAAATTTGTTAATAATGGTAATCAAGAAAAATCTGGCAATGAGCTCGTCAAACTATTTCTAGCCAAATCTAATGCTTCCAACTCGCTAAAGACTAAACTAGGCAATGTACCACTCAAATTATTTTCACCTAGATTAATGATCTTTATACATCCTTAATCTGTAAATTCTAATGCATCCCATTCTTAAAACGGTCTTTCAAGATCCCATGTAGTTTCTCAAGAATCTCCTTTAGTACTTGGATACAGACTAACTAGATTTAAAGAATCACTCTTCCGATCGCATTGAGCAAACACTCCTGATGTTATTATTGATATCGATATAAACACTTTTTCAGTAGCCATAATTGGTTTTCTATGATACTCTCTCTCAAATGTAAGAATTTGTCTAACAGACTAGATATGCCCAATATGCCTGCTAATGTTCACATATTAGTTAATATGAAATGCTCCTAGTAATTGTTTGCTCTTAAGACAATGGAACAAAAGCATATTATGTCGTCATGTTTTATTAGGGATTGGCTTTGTTTTTAAATTTATTGCTTTTTCATTTTAACCAAGACTAGACTTTCCAAGTGACCTCCACGATTCATTTGAATTTTCATTGTATCTGCATTAAGTTGAAGTATTTTGACTTTTTTCTCGGCTTGATCCGTTTCAACCGTATGTAAGAATTCACCTGTTATCCAGTACTTCCCTTTCTCATTCTGTATTCCATAATCTATAGAATAGTTCTTTTCCGTTTCAAAAACCATATCCATTTTATTGTTAATAGATTTTCCTGACTCTTCTATTTTCCATTCGAATACTTCCCAAGATCCTAAAAGGATTTGAGTATCAAATTTATTACTTTGACATGAAGCAAATATTAAAATAACACATATTGAAAATGTTAAAAAACGAATTGACTTTATCATATTTATTCTCATTAGCATTGAAATCTATTCTTGCTGAAAAATTTATAAACTTTGTAATAGTATATTTTTTTAAAAACAATTTTGTGGATTAAGAACTCATTCATATCTAACCGTCTGAATAAATGCCTGTTTTAATACTGTTTATTTATTGTTAGGGAAAAACAAATCATTTATAAATATACCCCTATTTTATAATTGTTCAAGCTATTAGTCATCTTTCTATCCTGAATCTATTCGTTTTAAGAAGATCTCTAAATCACATCACAAGGAAAGATTTAGTTAAGATGGCAATCTTATGGGATTGATAGATGATTTTATACAATGGTTGTTCTAAAATAGTTGAACCTTTCTGAGGTGCTTTGTGTGTAATAAAAATTGCACAAGGTTCTATTGGTATTATATTTTCTAATGGCTTCAATGCAGCATAATCTATGGTAATAAACCGTTTTCTATGGTGAACTATTTCTCCCAAAGTGCAATATATTTTACACACCTTTCCACCACTCAAGTCAGCATCTTTAATAAATTCATTACTTTTAGGTATAAATCTAGACTATGAAATACGCATTATACATTTTATCAATTGCCTTTCTTTTTATTCAGTGTGGAGATAAGCAAGCACCAACAGCTGCAGAGGCCAACTTAGGAGAAGTCGAATTTGAGGTAACAGGTTCAGCGGAAGCCGCTCCCTTCTTTCATGAAGGATTATTGTTATTGCATAGTTTTGAGTTTGAAGATGCTGCCGAGAAGTTTGTAAAAGCCCAGCAAATAGATTCAAATTTTGTGCTGGCGTATTGGGGAGAGGCGATGTCATTTAATCATCCGCTCTGGAGAGAGCGATATAGCGAAGAAGGCACTGCCGCACTGGAGAAATTAGCGGATACTAAAGAAGAAAGATTGGAAATGGCAAAAACGCCTCTCGAACACGATCTACTTGAGGCTGTAGAGATCCTATACGCCGAAGGGGATAAAAAAGAAATAGATATAGCCTACAAAGATCAAATGGAAAAACTTCATAAGAAATACCCAGAACATCAGGAGGTTGCTGCATTCTATGCACTGTCATTATTAGGAGCATCGAAAAGCAGAGAAGAGGACAATAATTATGAATTAGGCGCAAAAATAGTCCAAGGTATTATAAGCGAAAATCCTCATCATCCAGGTGCATTGCATTATTTGATTCATTCGTACGATGATCCTGGTCATGCTGCATTAGCACTAGATGCTGCAAATAGATATTCTAAGGTAGCTCCAGATGCTGAACATGCATTGCACATGCCTTCTCATATTTTCGTGGCATTGGGAATGTGGGACGAGGTGATCAATTCTAATGTAGCCAGTTATGAAGCCAGTGTAGCACGAATGAAGGAAAAAGAACTGGATAATGATGCTAGAGGCTACCATGCCTTCAAATGGCTATTGTATGGATATCTACAAAAAGGAGATTTTGAAAAGGCAAGAGAGATGGTCTATGATATGAAACAATATTGCGAAGAAACCCCATCAAGTAAAGCCCGATCGCACTTTATTATGATGAAAGCAGATTACCTGACCGAGTCTGGTAATTGGGCAGACTCTATAGCCAATAATAATGTTGACTTGGAGAAATTGAACTTACTTGTTCAGGGAGTTCAAGTTTTTACACAAGGAATGTCAGGATATGAAAATGAAAATAAGGAGGCCTTGAATGCCGCAATCAATGAATTAAATACCATGCGATCAAAAGCAGCAACTCAAATGGTTATCGGCGCGCCTAAAATGTGTAGCGGAGTATCTAGAAACTTACAACCTCCATCCATCGATGAAGTGAATAGCATAAAGGTCCTCGAATATGAGCTGAATGCCTCTTTGGCATTACTCAATAAGGATGAAAAAACTGCCGAAAAGTGGATGCAAGAAGCTACTGAAATAGAAGAAAAAACAGCATACACCTATGGCCCGCCAAATATTGTAAAACCCTCTTTCGAATTATACGGAGAATGGTTGATTTCAAAAGACAGAAAAAAAGAAGCGCAACAACAGTTCGAAAAGGGATTAGAACGAGCACCAAAAAGAAGATTAGCAATGATGGGCCTCAAGAATGTTAATTCGTAATGTGCTTCTCACAGCTTGACTTGATTTGAAAATGTATGTGCTCTCCCTTTTCGCGAGCATACATTCCTAATAATTAGAACACTTTCAAAAAGTAGTCATTCATAAAAAAGAAATTAATGTGGGTGAAGGTGAATCCTTTTTCCTAAAACTATGGCCTTTCCTTATAAGGTAATAGCGTACAATTACTTGTATTTTCTTGATGAGAACGGTTAGTACATCGAGAGTGCCAGCTAAAAGGAGTGCATGATCTGATGTACATTCTTACCTGTATTTCATTTAGTTTTCACTATTCGTTTTACAAATATAGGATTGCTGTTCTTATCAATTATTCGTAAAATGTATAACCCGCTTGTTAAGTGTTGAATTTGTGAATCCAAAATTACTGTTTGTTGATTTGAAGGTATTTTTTTATTTATCAAAATTGATCCATCAAGAGACCAGATTTGAACTTTTCCTACTATTTGTTTTTGGAAAGAAATTTCAATATATGAATTGAAAGGATTTGGATAATATTTGATTTGATCGCTAACATAAGGATCATAACTAGATATTGTACAATCTTCGTAAATAGAAAAATCTAAATTTTCGCAATCATTGTGGAATGTTAATGGGGTTGGGTGGGATTTGGTAATTTTTTTGATATGGTTTTATGAATTGATAACGTCTCAGTGGTATGTGGCGGCTGACAAAGAAAACTGACATCATGACCAAATGTTGACAACCTTACTTTTAATTCATCTAATATCAGGCTATTTATTCAATTCCATTTTTTGCATTTGCTTTTTTTAGTTCCACCAATATAGACTTTTGGAGTTTTATAACTTCGTCAATCCTAAGCATCCAAGCTCCAAAAATCCTTATTACAAAAATCATTACAACGATTACTACGAGGGCGATAATTAATTCCATTATATAATTTTTCATTAAAAAACATTGCCAATATTGGCGTTTCGATTCAAAATTCCGAAAGTTAAAAAAAGCTATTTATGCCTAAATCTGCTTAACGTTTCTCATAATTTTTACTTTTTCACTATTCTGTCTATTGTCTTATAACCTATCTTTTTTTTAACCTGTTTCATCTTAGAAACAATATTCTCCTTTGTCAATTTGAATGTAGCTTAATTGTACAAATTCTTTTATTTCGAAAACCACTTTTATTGTATTCATTGTATGTTTTAATCGTTGCCAACGACTAAGGATATACAGTGTCTCTCGACGTAGGAGAGATATGCTATTCATCATCTAATCTTGTAGCAAGTAGCTAATTCATTGATTTCCATTCAGTCCAATTAATCTCTCGTCCAGGATAGGCCACTTTTCGAAATGGCCAGTCTTTCGAAATCCATTTTTTAACAGAATCAAATAAGATAGTGTCAAGTCCGTCCTTTACTACACTTGTTCTCACCCACATAGTTATACTAGCATTGTAATCACCTTTCGTGATTGGATTAATATATAAAGCACCAATTACTTGACTTTCATCCAAACTGACAACAGTATATGCAAAGGAATTTCTAATCTGAAATTCCTTTTGATGCCATCCCAAGTCAATTAAATTCTGTTCAAAAGTAAAATCCTTTGATGGCCAACTAGATTGTGGATACATTTCCTTCAAATGTTTGATACTTGACATTACAGCATCGTAATCTTTCACAACATCGTTAACGGTGAGCATTCTAATTCTGAAGTGTTCATTTTGCAATGAATTAGGTACTTTAAAATCATCTGGTATAAATGGTTTGATTTGACCCATAATCTATTGTTGTAATCCAATTAAGGATATTGATGCTAGAATGATTGATACTTTTTTCATATTGTTTGTTATTATTGGCTACAACGACTTGAGTAAAACGAGTTTTAATTCGTTTTACTTTTTGTTGGCGGTAGTTTTTTTATTAATCAAATGTCAATCCAAATCGCATGAGCAATAGCTGCAAGTGATCCATCCTCACGGAAAATGGCTGTTCCTGAATAATGTTTCCTGCCATCATGTTTGATTGGCCAGCCAGTGATAACGCATCGTTCTCCTGGTTTTACTTTTTGTAAAACTTTAGCAGACATCTTACCCAAAACACTTTTTTTAATTACATCAGTAATACTGAAGTATCCAGGGCAATCAAGTGCAGCCCAATGGAACTCTTTTCGCACCAGCCCGTCATCACCAGCCAGATTATCAGCGGGTATCCACGGTGCAGCTACAAGTTCATTACCATTCACCCGCCCCGCAAATATTCGAAGCCCGTCACCCTCGTGCCTATCTGGACCGCATACAAAGCAGGTTGGGAATACATGGTTTTCATAACCGATGTAGCGGCCGGAAGCCTCACGAGCCTGGTTAAAATCTGGCGCTGGTGGGGTATCCAAGTCAAGTATTTCCGGTATGGCTTCTCCGATCAGTTGGTCACCGTCCATCAAACTTACCTTGTCTTTAACTGTGATCACCGTAAGTGGCTTGGAAAGTGGCGGTGGTTTGCGAAGAATCACCGCTGAATCAAAGTCAGCATAATTGGCAATTAAACCACAGACATAACCTCCATTGCCAGAGTCGTGGGGTCCGCAAAATTCAGGTGCTATAACTATTGTGTTCATAAGTATTTTGGTTTTAGGAAGTCCTACAAGCTTGCTTCATCTTGATGCCGAATTCATCCTTATTTTATCTGTGTACTGCAAAGTAGTCGATTTCTACTACCTTTTTGTTTCAAGCTTCATTCTTCTCTTCCGAATTATTTTTTTTAATTACCGCCAACGTCCCAGAGCAAGTGGAGTCTGACTAAAAGGAAGATTCCATCTTGCTCAATGTTACATGTCGTTTCTATTTTACCAATGAAATTTCACCTGCATATTTAATTATGGATCCATTTCTATATTCTATTTGGATAAAATAAGCATATATTCCATTTAAAGCTTTTGAGCCATTCACTGACCCATCCCAATTTACATTTTCAAGTTCAATGTTATGGGTTGAAATCATCTTATTTCCCCATCTATCAAAAATTTCGAAGGTTTTACATTTTCCTTCAAAATTTGGATGTGAATGTATTTGGAAAATATCATTAATCCCATCACTATTTGGCGAAAATATATTCGGAATATATAATGGACAATTTGTTTGGTATATTTCGAAATCATGTTCTACTTCACAATCATATGCATTTACAAGGATTAAATTATATATTCCACTTTCTAAGTTTTCGTATGTTAATTTCGGTTCTACATATTGATCATTAATGTATACCTCCGCTAATTCTGATTCATCCAATAACTCAATCTTTAATGCTCCTGTTGGTTCTTCACATTTCGAATCAAATGAAAAGCTATTTATGATTATCGGATATTTAAAATGTATATCGCTGGCTGCACCAGATATACTCTTATTTAAATTGCAATGAAATTCGTAAATCTTTTCATTCAAATTTATTTTATATATCTCTCCCAAGTTTCCAGTTACCGCATATGTATTATAATCATTACAGTTTTGTCCGTATGAAAAAAGACCGAAAATTATGTCAATTGAATTGTTGGATATTACCTCATAGCTTTCATCCAAAGAATCCAAATCAACACGCATAAGAATGTTGTCTTTTAAAAGGGAATATAAGACATTATTAATGTATACCAAATCTCCTGCAGCAGAACTAGGCAAACTTCCTATTATAGAGGATTTTTTTGTATTTAAATCAAATGAGTGAATTTGATTAGAGAGTCCCATCGTTAATGCAATTTCTTGAGGGCTAATTACTAATGAATTCATTATTCCTGATTGAAAATCGTGAATTATTTCAAAATCTCCATTTATTGTATCTATTTTAAAAAAATTGCCTAACCTTGAAATACCATATAAATCACCTTTCCTGTCTAAAGCAATATCAAATATTTGTGTTTTTATTTTGGTTATTGAATCTAATTTACATTCATCAAAATTAAGTCGAAATATACCTCCATCTTCAGTGCTAATATAGACATTTTGAGATGAACTGTTTTTCACTAAAAATGAGACCAAAAGAATAATTATTAAGATTTTATATTTTCGATTATCCATGTTTTAAAAGCTGTTCAATTTTGTCTTGTATCCTAGTTGTTGTTTGCCTAATGACATGTAACAAGTGAATAAACACACCTCACCATTTTCCCTAGGTGCGCATATTCAGTTTATATAAAAATTACAATTCAACTAATAATCAAAAAACTAGACAATTACCACCTCCTAAACCATTATCCGTGCTTAAACGAGTACAATCTGAATATAAACCGATATATCTGGTTATCTACAATCTTGATCTCAACTGAAATTAGGTGAAAAATACGAATAATTTTTAGAGTAAAAAACTGGAATACTTATTATGCTCTTTCTGTTCTCTTAAAAGTGTGATGCACTTCATATTAAGCTAATTACCTTACTGCCTTTACAAAGTATAGTATACAATCAGTCGCGGAATAAAACACATTTACTTTTCGGATATTAATATAGGAATTAAAACACAATAGCGGCTTGCGTATGCACACAAACCGCTATTGCTTTTATATAGTGTTTAAATAGTTTTTATTTATTCACTTCTTTCAATAATTCAGTTGCCGCTAATTTTCCAAAAGCATTTGCTGCTAAAGGACTTGCACCAGAAATTAATTTTCTATCTATATAAACAGTATTATCAGCTGCTTCATTTATAATCGTAACGCCCAATTTATTTAGTCGCTCCCCATATATCCAAGGCAACGCACCCGGCGTATAGCCTATCATTGGTCCTTGCGCATCCACAGCATCTGGGAATGAGGCAATTTTGTAACCTTTATAAATAAATGAATCTTTGTCATCGCCTAAACTTGCAGCTAACAATGCTGCTGATCCATGACAAATAGCAAGCATATGCATTTCATTGTTATGTGACCAATGAAGTACTTTATTCAAATCCCTATTTTCAGGTAAGCCAAGCATAGCTCCATGTCCTCCTGGAATAAAAACTGCTACATAGTCCGTGCTATCACTCATTGTGTTTTGAACAAAGTCTGATAGACTTCCTGGATTCTCAAATTTCGTCTTGAATTCAGAATAGACAGCTTTTATATATTTATCCTCTTCTGGCATTGCCCACATTTCAATTTTGACTGGTTTTCCTGTCGGAGTTACAACATCTATATCAAAGCCTGCATTTTTTAAATGTAAAATTGGTAACATCATTTCAACAGGATGATTTCCTGTTGAAAATTTTTCACCATTAGCCATAGTCATGTTTCTCTCTTCAGTGCATACCATCAACACTTTCTTATTGCCTTTGTGCGGATTTTCATAAATAGTGTTATCAAAATCAGTTGTAGAAGACGTTGCCAGTTTTAATGCCAATGGAGATGGAATATATGCTCCATCTTCAGTAGCAGTTGGTCTCGTTGTTATGTAAATGGTGATCATAGCAAGGACAATGATACTTGCTAATCCAATTAATATTTTTTTTATCATAATTTTAATTTTATGTTTTTATTAGAATAAGACTTAACTGATTTTCACTACAATTTTTCCTTTTGCTCTTCCTGTTGCAAGATGTTCGAATGCTTCAATACTCTCAGAGAATGGATACACTTTATCAATGATTGGTTTGATCTTTTCATCTTCAATCATTGATTTAATTTTATTTAAATGTGAACCTTTTGGGTGCATGAAAATGAATTTGTACTCAGCGTCTTTATCACTGCTTGCTTTAGCCAATTCCTCTGGTAATTTGTAATCGGCCATGCCGAACATTTTAGCACTCGCTTCATCCAAAGGACCAACAACGCTAACTACTATTCCGCCTTGTTTGATGATTTCAAAAGATTCGAGAGAATATTTTTGTCCAAGTGTATCAAATACGATATCTACATCTTTGGCTATGCTCTTGTAATCTTCTGTTTTGTAGTCAATTACTCTATCTGCGCCCAACTCTTTAACCCATTCCAAATTGCTTGTACTGGTGGTCGTATAAACATAAGCTCCTTTTGCTTTGGCATACTGAATAGCGAAACTTCCAACACCACCAGAACCTGCATGTATTAAAACTTTATCGTTCTCTTTTATACCTGCGTACTCTAATGATTGTAAGGCAGTAAGTCCTGCTAATGGTAAACTTGCCGCTTCTTCGAAAGAAATATTTCCAGGTTTTTTTGAAACTGCATCACTAGTTACTGCAACAAATTCAGCCAATGTGCCCATTTGTTCCTGAGGAACTCTTGAAAACACTAAGTCTCCAATTTCAAAATTACTTACTTCATTTCCTTTTTCGATTACAATTCCACTTACGTCATAAGCAGAAGTGCTAGGCAATGGGATAGGAAGCATACCTTTTAGGTTTCCAAGGATAA
This sequence comes from Halioglobus sp., assembly GCA_047628935.1. Taxonomy (GTDB): domain Bacteria; phylum Bacteroidota; class Bacteroidia; order Chitinophagales; family Saprospiraceae; genus CAJXUU01. Next base: position 19,170 of record JBLHWH010000045.1, read on the forward strand.
TACTTTTGTCTATTGGATTAATGGCAGCAGCCTTAACTTCGATAAGAACGTCTTTTGCTTGTATGGTAGGTTTACTGACTTCGTTAAAGGTTAAGCTATCTTTAATCTCACCGTATTTTACTATTTGTAATGCTTTCATATCTGTATCAATTTCTTTGCTTAATAATTCGATACAAAAGTAGTGTGGACATTCCGAGGAAAAAATACCCTATGGTAAGAAAACTATTTTTTTGCTTTTTCAACTCTTATGCGACTCAAACTTTGTTGCGTGATTCCTAAATAAGATGCGATGTGATAATTTCGAGTATGCTGCTCTATGTCGGGGTATTGCTTTAAAAATAAACCATACCTCTCAGGAGCACTTAATTGTAGTTGATTCAAAATGCGCTTATGCAAACTAACTACGTGACGCTCTAAATTATGCCTTTGATAAGATTCGAATTCCGGGAAACGTGCATGAATTCCATCCAGCTCTTTAGCGTTGAATTCAATTACTTTTGATTCGGTAAGACATTCTACGGTAAGCGTTGCGAGCTCATCAGTATGAATAGCTATGTAATCGCTGATCCACCAGTTTTTAATTGCAAATAATAAGGTGTGTTCTCTCCCGTTTTTATCAATACAGTATGATCTTAAACAACCTGATGTAACAAAGAATGTTTTTTTTACAACTTGTCCTTGCCTGATTAAAATTTCGCCTTTAGGAAGTGTTTTTTCTTTCGATATGGAATAAATAAATTCTTCCGCTTCGGAGCTTAGATGTAGGCTGCTTTTTATTTTATTGATTAAATCTTCCAATTCTTAATAATTCTGGTTCTAATTACTTACTAGTGGATAAACGCACCTCAAAATTTCCATAGGCGTGTGTATTTAATTATTTACCATCTTGATCTAAACTGTTATTAGGTGAAAAACACGAATATTTCTTAGAGTAAAACTGGAATACTTATTATGCTCTTTCAATTCTCTTAAAATTGTGATGCACTTCAGACTAACTTAATCACCTCACCGCCTTCACAATATTCACCACAAATTTCGACAGGTCTTCAATCAAATCGCAACGCCGATCCATCTCCTCTTGCTTCCCATCACACACAAACTCATTTAATATCGGGTTGAGCTGACGAAGGATTGAAATAATAAATAACTTCATAAATCCATCACTGACATTACCATACTTCACAACCTGAGCGAATGTGCAAGCTATGATCGCATAATCGACCTCAACGTATCTAGCTCGTTTTTCTTTATCTTCTAAATATGGGACGAGGTCTGTATTTTTCAGTTGAGTGACTTCGATAAGACTATCTACTAGATCTAGTTCTTGAAGGATAAATCGGAAAGTATCTTTTTCTATTCCCTCATCAGTTGATTTCTCTATGAACAAGTGAAATGCTTCATATGATGTGCCGCTTCGTACTGGACAATATGGATCTGTCACATCCCAAAATCTATCCTCCCCGAACGCGATACGGGCATTCATGTGGATTTGAACTTTGTATTTATCGATGAGGTTTTGTTCGAATGTTTCTAGGTATGATATTAATTGCATAGATGCAGTGTGTATTTATTGATGTACTAATCGTGTGATACGGTTACCGGAAGAATGAATGACCTTGGTTCAAGCTTTCTTAAAATAAAAGAGTCTTGAAATGAAATCTAAATATTAAACAAATCGCTTGTGCCAGCTTTCATCCAAAGGTTTGACCCAGTTGGTAAGAAAGTCTCCTTTTGTTTTCACTAAGTTGTTAAAGAAAAAAGTAGAATCAGACACTTTACCGGCAGCATATGCTCCTGGAAGATTATTATGATGTAGCGTGTGTATATCTTCTTCTTCATCCATATATGCATACGTCATACGATCGAAGAAGTCTTTGTTCATCTTCTTCCCAAGTGCTTCTACAAATCTTACTGAAGTATCTATACTACAACCACTTGCATGCGCTTTCGTCTCGTCCACAAAAAACGCTAAAAATCGTTTATGAAAGATATTCCCATAACTATCCAACTCCGCAGAATGTGCCGTCCATTCGCTCAAAAAATGAAAGATATCTTCTCTTGCATCATCCAGTTCGTCATGAGTGAATTCTTTGTCAGATTGGTAGATCCATACTTTTGAAGAGTTGTCTAGGGCTATAAGGTCGAGGATCATTTATTAAAGAATTTCGAATGTTGAATTTAGAATTACGAATTTTTAAAAGAGAAATAGATTTTGTGGTGTTATTTTAACGTTTTTTTTGAAAGGTTGTTTGCTGTTCTTTATGCTTTGTTCCCAAGCTCCACCCCCTAGCCCCCTCCGAAGGGGAATTTACGTGGTTTGGCTCGGGCGGAGATAAACTAACAACTAATTACAATCCTTTCGCCTGCACAATCAACTCACTCAAGTCATGCACCATTACATCATCTTGTTTTTCTTTGGCTTTCATACCATCTGAAAGCATCGTAATACAGAAAGGACAATTGGCAGCTACTATGCTTGCTCCCGTTGCTAGAATTTCTTCCGTACGTTCTATATTGATTCGTTTATCGCCAGGTTCGTCTTCTTTGAACATCTGTGCTCCACCAGCGCCACAACAAAGACCGTTTGTCTTGCATCGTTTCATTTCAACTAGTTCACCGTCCAATGCAGCGATCAGTTCTCTCGGAGCCTCGTAGATACCATTCACTCTTCCCAAGTAGCATGAGTCGTGATAAGTGATCTTCTTTCCTTTGAATTCTCCGCCTTCGATTGTCAGTCTACCCGCTTTGAGGAGATCATTCATATATTGGGTATGGTGGGTTACATTATAGTTTCCACCTAAGGCAGGATATTCGTTTTTTAATGTATTGAAGCAATGCGGACATGCTGTGACGATGTCCTTTACTTTATACATATTGAGCATTTCTATATTTTGCAATGCAGTCATCTGGAAAACAAACTCGTTACCTGCTCTTCTTGCTGGATCACCGGTGCAACTCTCCTCATTCCCAAGGATAGCAAAATCAACTTTCGCTGCATTTAATATCTTAACAAATGCCTTTGTAACTTTCTGAGCTCGTGCATCAAAACTACCTGCGCAACCCACCCAAAAAAGTACTTCTGGAGTTTTTCCTTCTGCCGAATAATCGGCCATTGTATTTATTTTTATATTCATTGAATTCTAGATTTTGTGAGGTCGAGAGTTCGAGACTTATAGACTTTTGACCGCTGCGCTTTTAGATTTTTAGATCGCTGCGTTTTTTAACCGCTGCACTTTTGATTTTTAGACTTTCGATTTTCTTATGAGAACCATCTCGAAATCTCGATTCTCTTAGTCTCAACATCTAAATTGAAAATTTCTATTTTTCCATTTCCTTTGCCCATTGATCTCTATCTTCAGGGACTTGCCATACTGCACCTCCGTTTTCTATACTTGTAAACATCGGCAGCCAATCACTTGGCCCCGCTGATTCAGTAAGCACTTCGTATCTTCTCATTTTTAAGATCGGTTCTAGTGGGTTGATAGTTACTGGACAGGCCTCTACGCAGGCATTACAAGTAGTGCAAGCATGTAGTTCTTCTCTTGTGATATAATCGAATAGTGATTTTCCATCATCATAATTATCAGCTGTTAATGGCTGATTTGCAGCTCTACCCTCTTCCGATATGAATTTTAATGCACCAGTATCTAAGTTGTTTCCTATTTCTGTGGCTCTATCTCTTATATCCATTAAGATTTTCCTCGGAGACAGTTTTTTCCCAGTAATATTAGCTGGGCATACATCTGTGCACCTACCACACTCAGTGCATGCATATGAGTCCATTATATTTTTCCAAGATAAACCGAATATATCCTTCGCCCCGAATTCTGGAAAGTCAGCATTGGGATCCATTTCTTGCTCTGGAATTAAACCCATCATGCTTTTCACTTCATTCATGATATCAGGCATGTTTTCCATCTCGCCTCTAGAGGTTAGCTTTGAGTACCATACATTTGGGAAAGCTAGTAATATGTGCAAATGCTTAGATATCGGTAGATAGTTTATAAATATCAAAACTGTTATAAGGTGAAGCCACCATCCCGTTCGTTCTATCAACTGCAGCGTATTGAGTCCCAAATCACCAAATAATAAAGGCCCACTGACGCCACTGATAGGTAAAAACCCTGTTGCAGGATAGTGAGCTGGGTCTAGTTGTTGTAAAACTACATCTGCACCATTCATCATAAATATCCCCGTCACCAAAGCTAATTCACCAAATAAGATTAAGTTGGCATCAATCTTTGGCCATCCGCCCATTTCTGGCATGACCAATCTTGGTACTTTAAGCAAATTTCTTCTTGCTAAAAAGATCACTGTTGCAATCAAAGCTAAAAAAGATAAAACTTCAATAGATCCAATGATCAAGGTATAAAGTCCTCCTAAGAAAGGAGCGAAAAATCTATGCAACCCAAAAAAACCATCGATAAATATCTCGATCAACTCAATCTGAGTAAACAAAAATGCTACATATATAGCCAAGTGCAATACCGCAGGAATCCATCGTTTAAACATCTTCTTCTGTCCAAAAGCGATTAAGAGAAGGTTTTTCCATCGTTTCCCTTCATCTCCTGAAATATCTTCTTCTTTACCGAGGTGTATGTTTCGGTATACCTTCCTGTAGTTCTTTGCAGCTATAGAAAATGCTACGACCACCACAAGGGTAAATATAATCTGTCCTATACTCATAATTCATTGATATAATGATGTAAATGTAAGTTAAAAATTAGTGTTGATAACTCTATTTAATTCAAAATAATATCAAAAACTATACTCAGAGTTAAATTTATCGAATTCTGCGGCATTCCCCGTGATCATTGAGCTGTTGCAAAAGCTAAGATCGGTGAGCACATTCGCTAAAACTAAAATCTATTTATATATGATCAGATGCAATCCATATTTCAATAAATGAGAGTGGATCGACGCGACTATAATCTCGTATACATTCAATTGTACCCGCAAGACAGCTCACCGATCGCAAGCGCTCAATGATCTTGCATCTGTGCTCGAACCCGTGATCATTGAGCTGATGCGGCAGCGAATATCGGTGAGCACTTCCTCCGTTAAAATCATATTTCTTCCTCCACATATTCCAATATTTCCCCTGGTTGACAATCCAGCACGTCACATATAGCTTCTAGCGTCGAAAACCTAATTGCTTTTGCCTTTCCTGTTTTCAATATGGAAAGATTAGCGGTTGTTATGCCTATCTGTTGGGCCAATTCATTGCTCTTCATTCCCCGCTTGGCGAGCACTACATCTAAATTGATTATTATGCTCATATGGTTAATTCGTTTTCTTGTTTTAAAGCTCTTGCATTTCTAAATACTTTATCCATAAAAATGAATAGAAGACCTAAGGTAAATTGAAACCAAGCTGAACTTAACCCTGAAAAGAAAAAACCTGACATTGTGGTACCAATTAGGTTGTTCAAAAATGCAGGTAAATGCTCAATTATGGTTTCGGAGATTACATAAACAATAATTCCATAACCAATCATCTTTAAATTGCGGGATGTTCTGTCAGAAAACAATTCATCTTTTATAAAACTACCAGCCAATTGCTTAATATGGTAAACAGCAATAAAGAAAGATGCAACTCTCAATAATGCGAAGATGAATAATATAACAATAGATGGACTTAGGGTATCAAATGTCTTTCCAGAAACAGTAAAATATTCATGACCATGTAACGTCCCTAATCCAAGACTAAGAATAGAGGATGATATTGAGTTATCAAATTGAGAGAAGAGATAAACAATAAACAGAAATAACACTATAGATCCATAAAAAAACAGATCAATCATTATCTTAAGTAGCTTAATACTTTTCATTGTAATTGTTTTTTTGATGGTTAAATAGTTAGGTCGTTTTCTTGTTCTAATGCTTTTGCATTCTGAAATATTCTATCCATAAAAACAAATAGAAGACCTAGGGTAAATTGAAACCAAGCTGAATTGAATCCCATAAAATTGCCAGACATGATAGTATCGCCTATATTATTCACAATAGAATTCAAATACTCACCAATAGATTCTACTACTGAATACAAGATAAATCCATAACCTATCATCTTTAAATTTCTAGATGTGGGATCGGAGAAAATTTCACCTTTGATAAAGCTACTAGCCAATTGTTTTATATGATAAACAGCTATAAAGAATGTGATAGGTCTCAATAAAGTAAAGATCATAAATGTAATTATGGTTGGATTTAAATCATCAAATCCCTGGCCACCAATATTAAATGAATCAGTGCTTATCCCAAACCCAAGAGTTACCAAGACAGACATTATAGATCCATAAAAAAACAGATCAATCATTAATTTAAATAGCATTAAACTTCTCATATTTTTGTTTTATGGGTGATTATATAGTAAGATCGTTTTCACTTTTCAAAGTGATTCCATTCTTGATGACATTGCTAAGTAGAATAAAAAAGAGCCCAAGAATCAATATGAAAATGAAGGATTCAAAACCACCAAAATCAAAGCCAACCGTAAACTGATTCTGATAAAGAACCTCACTGTATAGATTTCCTATCAGACTTGAAACTTTATATAAAATCATCGAGATACCAGTCCATTTCAAATTTTCAGATACAACCTGATCAAACATTTCACCTTTAATCATCTTTAAGGTGGCTTTTCTGAGATGGTAAATTGTTTTTATAAATAAAATCACTATACATATTGCAATTATTACTTTACCATAATCTTTAGGTGACAAAGCACTTGCGAATTCTCGATCCACAATTCCAAATGATGAACGACCAACTGATATTCCAACTCTATCGTCGAAAATTCCTGCATATATTAACATACCTGTAATCACTAAGCCCGCATTTAGTATAATGTAATAGAACACATTGATTAAGACATTTAGCAAATTCGTTGATTTCATATTAATTGATATTTAGTAACTTATTATTGTTTATCGATAACAAAACTACACTAAATTATCGTAAAACAATAATTTAATACAAAACAATTATCGTTTATCAATAATTAGTAGAATCCTATATCGTCTTTGAATTGGCGGGATATGGAGTTCTATTTTAGCAGCACATATGGTTTATCACCCAGTATCTATCAGAAAAATTCACAAAAAAATCCATCTTCAATGACATGAAGATGGATTTTTCATTATCTATTTATAGAAAGGATTACGGTTGAGTCTCTTTTTTCACTTCTTTCTCTAATTCTTTAACGGCAGCTTCCAACTGTTGATCTTGTCCCTTGCTAACTGCTGCGGGATCATTTGCCACTTTGATGTCTGGTTCAAGTTGTTGGTTTTCTAGATATTTCCCATCATTACCGACCATCCCTACTTGGGGAATTCCGAAGACCATCCCATTCTGTAATCTTTCCCACCATACTGCCGTTCCAGTTCCTGGTACAGGCATTCCAACTAACTTCCCAATTCCCAAGGCCTTGTACGTGTATGGAAACATATGAGCATCAGAGTAATTACTTTCACTCATTACTACTATCGAAGGCTTGGTCCATTTGAACTGAGGTTCGGTTCCTAGTTCTTGATCCCGAGGAACAAAACTCATGTATTTCTTTCCATTTAAAAATGTCGCTAAATCATCATGCAACCATCCTCCACCATTGAATCGAGTATCAACGACAAGCGCTTTTTTACTGCCATTTTCCCCAAGCGTTTCTTCATAAACAGTTCGATAACTCTCATCATTCATACTTCTCACGTGCACATAACCGATTTCTCCATTGGATAGACTGTCAACCATTTTTCTAGAATTCTCAACCCATCTGCGGTATCGAAGTTGGTTCTCCGCTCCTAAAGAAATTGGTTTAGTCGTTTCTTCCCATCTTTCTCCCGTTGTTGGGTTGTAAAGAGAAAGCAAAGTATTTTTATCCTTTTTTCGATTGAGTAATCCATACACATTTTCTGAAGGTGAGATTTCAATACCATCAATTTTCTCTAAAATTACTCCAGGTTTAATTTTCGAATCGCTGTTGTCAAGAGGTCCTCTATCCATTACTTCCACAACTCTTAATCCATTTTTTTGAATAATTTTGATCGAAAAATAAACCAAAAGAAGCGGTCTGGTCTCCATTCTCAGTTTCAGGTCGGAATCGAGCGCCCGTATGGGAGGCATTTAACTCCCCCAACATTTCAGAAAGCATCTCTGCGAAATCACGATTGTTATTGATGTGTGGCAAAAACTTAGCATATTCCTTTTTGTAAAAATCCCAAGAGACACCGTGTAAATCTATTTTGTAGAACTTCTTTTCGACTTGTCGCCATGCATGATCGAATAAATATTCTCGTTCAATTGTTTCATTCAAAGTCATTTCACCGCTCACACCAATAGCCTTCTTCTTTCCACTCTCTGTATCAACTTTAGAAATAGAGCCATCAGCAAGGATAAAAAGATTTTCACCTTTTTTGTCCATGATCACATCACCGACACTTTTTGCGCCCATTTTTAAAAGCTTCTTTGTTTCTTTGGTTCGTAGATCAGTTTGCCATAAGTCAGCTCCTTTTTCATAGCGAGACATATAAAATAATTTGCTTCCATCATTGGCCAAGACCGCATCGGAAAGATGTGTAGAATTTACAGTCAACCTTACTTTTCGTTCTTCGAGATCCTCTAATTCTATTTTGATTGGATCAACAGATTTATCCTTATCTGTTTTAATTCCTTCTTTCTTTTTTTCCTTTTCCCCTTCTTCATTCTCATCATCTTCTTCGTCGTTTTCTTTTTTCAATTCATATTCCTCTTCATCCAATTTGTATTGGTCAAATGCTTTTTTCGTTAAAAACATCGCATACACATCCATTTCTCCGCCCCAACTTCCATGGTTTTTCATTCCATCTCGACCACTTGCATAGATCATCATTTCACCATCCATTGCCCACTCTGGGCCTGAGCTGTCATATCCACTTTGGGTCAAATTAACAACATCTTCACCTCCAGTTACATCAACCAATCCACATTGAGTAATCCATTGTCGATCTTGTAAAAACTCAACCAATAACCACTTACTGTCAGGAGACCATGAAAAATGTTGATCGCCATCTGAATAGGAATAGTTTTTATCCGCAGTCATCACGGTACGCGTTTCTTTACTCGCGAGGTTTAGAACTTTGACTGCTGTACGCTCTTCGAGGTAAGCGATTTCTTTTCCATCAGGTGAATAAGCTGGTTCAAACTCCTCCGCAGGAGTGTCCAACAAAATCTCTTCTTTTATGATTGTAGAATTGAAAAAGTACTTTTCGCTATCACGAGTCATCGAACTTTGATAAATATTCCAACTTCCATTTCTTTCTCCAGCATATAGAATTGATTTTCCATCAGGGCTAAAACTAATGTTACGCTCTTGTTCAGGCGTATTTGTAATTCGTTTGGTCGTTCCTTCTTTAATAGAAGCCACAAAAACTTCACCTCGATGTAAAAAGGCAATCTCTTTTTCATTAGGAGAAAGTGCCATCTCCGTTATATCTTTATTTACGGAAACAATTTTTTCTGGATTAAACCGACTATCAGAATTTACTTGAACTACTACTTTTTGAGCTTCACCTCCCTCTTTCATGGTATAGATATCACCATTATAACTAAAGCACAATACACCATCATCACTCTTACTCAAATTCCGTACTGGGTGGTTTTTGAATGAAGAAATTTGGGTAGAAACTCCAGGAGAATTTATGTTCATTTTAAAAACATTAAAACTTCCTTTCTCTTCACTTAGGTAATAAATACTCTGTTGATCAGAAGCAAAAACAGGATTTCTATCTTCCCCGTCAAAGGTTGTGAGCTTAGTATATACACCACTTTTCGTTTCATATTTCCAAATATCTCGTGTAACAGAAGACGTGTGATGCTTTCTAAATTCATCTTCATATCCTTTTCGATCATGAAAGACCATAATTGAACCGTCTTTACTATATACCGCATTTTGAGCTGGAGTAGTAATCACTTGCTGAGGCATCCCACCTTTGGTAGAGATTTGATATAACTCAGGCAAAACACCAGAAGGGAACTGTTGATTGGCAACTGCATCTAATCGACTAGATGTAAATAAAATAGATTGATTATCAGGTGTAAATCCACTTGGATAATCACTTGAAGAATGATATGTCAACCTAGTGGCTTTTCCTCCTGAACTAGGCATTGTGTAAACATCAAAGTTTCCATATCGGTGAGACGCAAAAGCAATCTGCTTTCCATCATTCGACCAAACAGGTTGAAAATCATGTCCTTCATGTAAGGTAAGTGGCCTAGCTAAACCACCATCGGCGGCAATTTGCCAAAGATCACCTTTATAACTAAATACAATAGAATTGCCATCAGGCGAAATAGCGGGATATCGCAATCAGATTGCTTCAGTCTGTCCATAGGAAAAGTCCAGAATGGATAAGAATAATATGATTACAAATGGAAGTTTTTTCATCAGGTATATTTTTTTTGGTTAAAAAGAGAGACTTTTAAAGACTCTATGATGTGCTTTATGAATTGCTATCAAATCGCTGAAAGATACAAATAATATGACATGCTTAAAACACCTAAGTTGCTTCTAATTTATTTATTAATAATTCAGAACAAAATGATATTCACCCTCTTGCTTCTATAGCATCTGTATATCTATAAAATCCATATCCTTTAAGATTTAAGTAGTTTTTGTGCTCAATATCTTCTGCTTCTAGAAAATCTTTGTAAAACGATTCATAGGCATGTTTGAAATAGTGATCTTCTCCTACTTCTTCAAAATAATCCCAAATCTGTGGCGCTGGTGAGTCTTGTCTGACATTGAATAAGATAACGATATTCACTTTTTGACCAAGATTATATCCAGCCTCTCCAAGTAAGGAAAGTTTATTTCTAATAGAGTTTTCACTGGCGGAGGTGGAAAGGTTATAGCCATTAGAATGGTAATTTGTTAAGAATATTTCATCATGATTGATGACCAAATTCTCAGCGATTTCGATGCTTGCCGGTTCACCTCCATCTTTAATCTTTCCTATATAAAACCTTCTGTACAAATCAGGGTTCCTAATAATAGAATCAACAGTGACGGTATCAAACTTGAGACTATTTAGTTTCTCTATCCAAGGAGCAAAATCGTCAGTATAAGTCTTAGAACCATTCCAAAATTCAATCTCACTGACTATGCCAACTGGTATATTATCATAATCATCATGGTAATTTTCTATGTTCGTAAATGATGTACCAAACCCAGCAGAAACAAAGGTTACCTCTATTGGATAATCCCAATTATGTGCTTTATAAACAAAGGTGTCAAGCTCTTCTTGCAAGCCCATACTCATCGCACTTCCAATATTGTACAAATAGACATTGTTAAATTCATGACGAACGGCCCAATCTAAAATAGAATCTTCTTTTACATCATTTCCCAAATATCCATCCGTGACAAAATTATTAATATATACACCTCTATGATCAAAATGACTTTTGTAAAAAATCTCTTTTTGATTGCATCCAATATCTGAATAAATATTCAAACTGCCTAAACCTGCTATAAATCCGGTATCCAAAGTTGTATTGGGTGCGATAATATTTAATTCAAACGTACTGTCGATTTGTAAGCTGTCTATGATAACCGAAGATTGAGCATACAGAAAGGAGTCCTGATCAAGAATTAAAGTAGGAATATATAGAGAATCCTGACAACCGATTTCGTATAAAGATTGGATCTCTTCACTAGTCAGAAGTTTACTGTAGATACTTAAATCATCGACCCCTCCATAAAAACCTAGCGAATCTGAAAAATTGGCCGCTCCAACAATCAAACTACTTACAGGGTCAGAAAAACTACCAACTTCAAAGTCATCCGTATTTACCAATATCCCATTCACATATGTCTGAGATACTTCTTCTATCAAATCAATTCTCATTACAATATGATACCAGTTATCTTTAGATAAATAAGAGTGATACGTACTCGAAACTCTTTTGTCGGTTATAGTAAAGCCTGTATAAAGTGCCCCTTCGTTCCAAATTCCATATATACCTTTTGAAAACCCTGCTTCTCCAGAGGATATAAAATATTGACTTGCCCCAATACTATCTTCCGTGCTCTCACTTTTTGGAAACAACCATAAACTCACAGTAATGGAATCGTAGGATAAGAAGTCCAAACCTAAATTCACACTATCATTTTTACCATCAAAATGAAGCGCAGACTCCAGTTGTCCAAATCTATTGAAAGAGCCACTAGCTCCATAAATTGTTCCAGAATGAGCCGCTAGGCTATCTACTGCATTTCCATTAAAATTGTATTTTGAAATTAGTCCTTCTTCAAAAGTCAGCATTGTTTCGCCTAACAATGAGTCTTCAATAAAGACTAAATGGAAGCTGATGCTTAATGCTATAATTAAAGAAAGGAGTTTCATTAGTAGTCTTTTATTTTAGATAGCGTGCAATAGTTCAATATAGAAGAATGGTTATGTTTACTATACTAAATCACTAATATAAACTTTTGATGTTAGAGTTGTAAAGTTTCTATTTAAAAAAACTCGAAAGAATTTGGCTTATGATTGATAAAGAGTATTTGCAAAAGGAAATCGATTTCATTATTTCAAATATTATAATGACACCAGATTTATTTTGAGTCTTGATTCAATTAGAAGTATTTCCATCCCCTAGCCCCCTCCGAAGGGGGAATTTGTAACCGGCTTGGGTTTTGCATTTCACTTAATCCCTCTGTGGAGGGGGAAGTTGGTATCGGCTTTGGTATTGGCAAATAATTAATCCCCCTCTGGAGCGGGCGAAGGGGGTGGAATTATATCTATTTTCAAATCAAAATCACCATTCGTCACCTTTCCCACCCATCCCCTCTTCCTTCCAAAAAATTAATCTATTTTTGCGCCCTAATAATTTAAGTAAGAAGAGATGGATTACAATACGGCAGAGATAGAATCAAGGTGGAAGAAATATTGGAAAGAGAATGATACCTATAAAGTATCTGATGACCGAACAAAGCCTAAGTATTATGTACTAGACATGTTCCCATATCCTTCTGGAGCAGGATTACATGTCGGTCATCCTCTAGGATATATAGCGACTGATATTTTCTCTAGATATAAAAGACAGTCAGGATACAACGTACTTCATCCAATGGGATTTGATGCATTTGGACTTCCAGCGGAGACTTATGCTATCCAGACAGGTGTGCATCCGGCTAAGTCTACGAATGATAATATCGAAAAATACATCCAACAATTATCAAACATTGGATTCAACTATGACTGGTCTAGATCTGTAAAGACTTGCGAACCACAATATTATAAATGGACACAATGGATTTTCACTCAATTGTTTGCTCATTTTTATGACCTTGATGCCGAAAAAGCTCAATCAATAGGAAGCCTTACTTCAAAGTTCGGTGAAGGTGGATCAGCTGCTGTGAACGCTGCGACTAGTTTAGAAGAAGACTTTACATCAGAAGAATGGAACGCTTATTCTGAAGTAGAGAAAAGTGAAGTTTTAATGCATTACCGTCTTGCTTATCAAAAAGTCGGCTATGTAAACTGGTGTGAAGCACTAGGAACTGTTCTTGCTAATGATCAGATAAAAGATGGACTTTCTGATAGAGGTGGTCATCCTGTAGAAAAGCGTGCCATGAAACAATGGGCACTCAGAATTACAGCTTATGCTGGAAGATTACTTTCAGATCTAGATTCTGTAGATTGGTCCGATTCTCTCAAAGCAATGCAACGTAACTGGATCGGAAGGTCGGAGGGAGCACAGGTGTTTTTTGACATTGAGAACAATGATAAAAAGATCGAAGTTTTTACGACTCGTCCTGACACTATATTCGGTGCTACTTATATGGTATTAGCTCCAGAGCATGATTGGGTAGCCGAATTGACTACGGATGATCAGAAAGATAAGATTGCAGATTATATCACTTATGTGAATAGTAGATCTGAAATTGAAAGAATGTCTGAAGTCAAAGAAGTGACAGGGGAATTCACTGGATCATATGCCATCAATCCTTTCACAAACGAACGAGTTCCTATCTGGATCGGAGAATATGTATTAAAGGATTATGGTACAGGAGCTATTATGGCCGTACCTAGTGATGATGATAGAGATAAAGCTTTCGCTACAAAATTTGGTCTACAAATCATAGATGTTGTTGACAAATCAGATCATCCGGGAGCAACACTAAAAGACAAAACTGGTAAGATGATAAACTCTGGCTTCCTGAATGGGATGGAAGTAAATGAGGCAATAACTGCTGCGATCAGTGCCATAGAAGAAAAAGGAATTGGTACTGGAAAGATAAATTTCAGAATGAGAGACACTAACTTCTCTCGTCAAAGATATTGGGGGGAACCGTTTCCAATCAGATATAATTCTGAAGGTATTGCTGAGGCATTGCCACTAGAAAGTCTTCCACTGACACTTCCTGATACGGATGATTTTCAACCTGCAGTAGGTGGCAAATCACCATTAGCTAGAAATGAAGCGTGGGTAAATGAAGAAGCTGGATATACAAGAGAAACCGACACGATGCCTGCCGTTGCTGGATCAAGCTGGTACTTCCTCAGATATATGGACGCCGGTAATCCAGAAGATATAGCTAGTAAAGAAAACTTAAAGTATTGGGACAGTGTAGATCTATATGTTGGTGGTACAGAGCATGCGGTAAGTCACCTACTCTACTCGCGTCTATGGCACAAATTTTTATATGATTTAGATATCGTTCCCTCGAAAGAACCATTCAAAAAGCTGATTAATCAAGGGATGATTCAAGGTGTCATAGAATTCATCTATTTACAAAAAGAGAAAGGTGAAGGCGGGCAAAATATCTTTGTGAGTCAAGAGGTGGCTGAAAGCAATCCAGATACAGAATATGCGATGATACCTGTACACATTGATTTCATCTCATCATATGGATCAAAAGACAGTTACTTAGATCTTGATGGTCTTAAAAAATTCACTGAATGGTGGCCTTCTTATAAAGGAGCGAAATTCATAAGTGCTGATGCTGAATATGTAGATGGAGGACAAGATGCAGAAATCAAACTCATCACTAAATCTGAAGTTGGAAAAATGAGTAAGCGTTACTACAATGTTGTCAATCCTGATGATATGGTAGAGAAATATGGTGCCGACTGTTTTCGAATGTATGAGATGTTCCTTGGGCCAATAGAACAATCAAAACCATGGGATACCAATGGTATAGATGGTGTTTCTAAGTTTTTAAGAAAGTTCTGGGCTTTGTTTTATACAGAAGGACAATTGATTGTAAATGAAGATGCAGCGAAACCAGAATCACTTAAGGCACTTCATCAAACGATAAAGAAAGTAAGTGACGATATCGAAAAGTTCTCTTTCAATACATCAGTGAGTGCATTCATGATGTGCGTCAATGAATTAAGAAGTCAGAAATGTCATTCTAGGGCTATATTGACTCCGTTGGTTCAGTTGTTGGCGCCATTTGCACCATTCATCGCTGAAGAGTTGTGGCAAGCACTTGGCGGAGAGGGTTCTGTACATCATTCAGAATATCCGAAATTCGAAGAGAAGTTCATCAAAGAAGATAGCATCGAATATCCGATCTCAGTAAACGGCAAAAAAAGAGATGCACTTAATATTCCTGCTGACGCAAATAAGGATGAAATCGAGAAGATAGCATTGGCGTCTGAAGTTATACAAAAGTGGATTGAAGGAAAGGAGATTCGAAAAGTGATAGTTGTGCCAGGAAGAATGGTGAATATTGTGGTGTAGATCAATCAAACTTAAGTTTACGTATGAAACAATTACAAACAATTGCATCTTTTGTTCAGGCACATGAGGCGTATGTTTGTGCAGGTAAGTTGAGAGAAAATGGAATTGACTCATTTATAAAAAATGAATTGACCACTCAAACATTAAGTATGATTTCGGATCAACTAGGAGGTGTCCAACTCCAAGTGGATTTAGAAAATGTAGAAAGGGCAACTAAAATACTGATTGATCAAGGTTTAATTGAAAGACCTAACACATCAACTAAACCTGAAGATTTCTTATTAGTAGACTTTACTTCACGAATACCAATATTAAATAAAATCCCTATTCAGTTTCAATTAGTAGCTGGATTAATGACAGTATTTACT
>JBLHWH010000046.1:0-34589 GCA_047628935.1 Halioglobus sp.
TTTTATACTATTATTATTGAATTAGACATTTCTTACTATCTCAACATCCCATTCTGTGGCAGCGCTATGCCCATATATTTCTAGAATTAGATAACCTTATTTTTTTAAACTCGCTCTGAATCGCTGACAATCTGGATCATAAGCAAATAGATTGACCTGACTTATAGAATAGTTGCCTATATTGTCCCATACATAAACATCAATTATAGTTAGGGTGTCAATAATGTTACCACAATCAACAACATATATTTTGTTAGAAATATCTTCTGAAAATGAAAACTGAATCTCGTCAGACGAAGTACAATTGTCAAATGAACCTAAATCTAAACTATCAGCTTGCAGCGAAATTATATTACCCCACATAGTTGATTCGCCATAATCAGCAATTACTTCAGTTTTTATTACAGCTGTTGGAGGCATTCTATCAACTACTAGAATTTCAATGTTAGCTGTTTTTACATTATTGCAATCATCTACTAATTTCCAACTTACTCTGTGATTTGACATAGGGCCTTCTATCTCAGGAAGTACAATCGTTATTTCTATTCCTATTTCTGTTGGAGCGAGATATACATCTGGTATTCCATCTCCGTTGGTATCATCAAAGGTGTCATCATCTGGAGGCGAGTTATAAGTATATTGTAAATCATTAGTTCCATCACCCCAAAAATCTATTGTCACAACCCAATTTGCTAAAGAATTAGCACAATCATAATTTTGAGGCATGATAGAATTGTTAACAAGGGTTATGACTGTTTCGCACGTATTACCATCGTTATCGTTGTCCTCTCCTGTTAGCTCATGGATGAAGTCTTCAGTATTTTGGATAAGCAATGCTGACTGACTGTCCAAGTCTATTGAAGTAAATGAAAAGATGGTAAGAATAGTAAGTCGTAAGATGTTCATGTTGTTTTATATAATAGATCCACTAAGTAGACATTGATTTATTCTGAATAAATCAGTTTATTTCTTGAAATAATTCTCCAAGAAGGGGATAAACCAATAAGTAATAAGAAGTTCAGTCTTTTTCATATTCCAAGTAATTAAATGAAATATTGCAAGCCAAGAGGTAGGAACGATAGCAATATACAAACTAATATTTGATTTATGAATATAGGGAGACAGATTGCTTTATTAAGGAATACAAAAAAAGGCTCAGAATAAACTGAGCCCTTACTCCCGATCAACAGAAAAGGCCTTGTCGTGTACCTGCATTCTAAGAATGGGTACCCTAATCCTACTTGAAGCGGTGCAAATATAAACATAAATGAATAGCTGATTTTAAAATTAAACAATGAGGTGATTTAGGTTTGATCTTGCCTTATGAGTAAAATAAACAGCAGGAGAGACAATTTGATTTTTCTTTCAAGAATCATTCTTTCTTGTAATATGAATTCTCTAGTTTTAAGGTATTATATTTTTAATTCAAATGACCTACTAAATGAAAATGATTTACTTCTTTGTTTTTTCTATTTTAATTTTTTGTGGAGGGCTAACTGCTCAAAATACTGCGATCCAATTCGATGGTAACTCTGAATCAATCACAGTACCATACAAAGCATCTTTAGCACTCAGTCCAGCATATACTTTAGAAGCATGGATCTTTGCAAGTGAATGGAAAAGCCTTAGCTGGCAAGGAAGTATTTTTACCAATGATGGTCAAGGTCCTGATGGAGGTTTTGCATTCAGATGTGGTGATAATGGTAAGCTGTCACTTGTTATATCAGTTGATAATGTTTGGAATGAAATTATATCTCCAGCTATTATGAATGAAAAGCAATGGCATCATGTAGCAGGAGTTGTAGACAATGGATCCATGCGATTATACATCGATGGGCAAGAAGTGGCAAGTGGAACTTATTCTGGAACATTAGTTAATAAAACAACTCCCTATACCATCGGTGAATCTACTGGTTTCCCTGGAAGAGTGTTTGATGGAGCTATCGATGAATTGAGAATATGGAATACGGTACGAACAGCTTCTCAATTGGCAGATAATAATACAGTTGATTTATCTGGAACAGAAGCTGGACTAGTTGCTTATTTTCCTATGAATGATGGAAGTGGAACAACTGTCACAAATATAGTAGATGCAGCTTGTTCAGGAACAACTCTAGAAATGGATGATAACAATTGGGTAGAAGGATATAAACTACCTGACTTTGATGTGAGCGTGAAAAATATCAGTCGCATTGATAGAATTCATATGAAGAATAGACCAGTGCAAATGAGTGTAGATATCCAAAATGTAGGGACAATGTCAATCTCGGGTATTACAGCAACTTTAGCTATTGATGGTACAGAAATAGTATCTGAAGTTATAGATCTAGAATTAGAAGCTGGGGAAGCTATTACTTATGTATTTAATACTCCAGTAAGTTTGATGGGGATTAACAATCCGAATATCGAAGTTTCCATTTCTCAAGTGGATGATGCCAATGCATTAAATAATAATACAGAAACAACAATAGTAACTAGAGAGGGTAGTATTGTCAACCTTTTTGATCAATCACAACACAACTTTGGTAGCCGAGGTCAACTTCAATCCAATGCAATAACGCTACCAGGTGACTTGTCAAACTATGGACAATTATTACTTCATATATCGGTTGATTGTCCTTCTGGTGGTTGCGATCCTTGGGATCAAACAGGAAAAGTGAATGCCAATTCTGGGCAAGGAACATTTGAGATTGCTAGATACATCACACCGTACGGTATTGCTTGTGGTCCTTGGACAGTTGATGTGACAGATTTCAAAAGTGTATTAACGGGTGATATTATTTTTGATTCTTTTGTACAGGTTTTTGGCCAGTCAGGCTGGTTGGTTACAATTGACTTAGAAATGATTGAGGGAACAGCTAATATGCCTTACAACAGAGTAACACCATTGTTTCAAACGGACTACCATGTTTATGGAGATCCAGGCATAGATGATGATATTGACCCAGTTAGTCTAACGATAGCGGATAACACAGGTAGCTCTCACATAAGAATGCATGTAACTGGTCATGGACAAGGAAATACAAACAATGCAGCTGAGTTTTTTAATGCCACACATGAAGTAATGCTTAATGGGGCGAAAGTAGCAGATCACGCATTATGGAAAGCGGATTGTGCATCAAATAGTTGTGCAGATCAAGCGGGGAATTGGTTGTTTCCAAGAGCCGGATGGTGCCCAGGTCAAGAGGTGATACCAGCCATATTTAATACAACTGATGTAGCATCAAGTGGTCAATCTGTTGCTATAGATTATGAATTGCAAGAATATACGAACCTTCTGAATACTGGATACAATAGTAGTGGACATACGGAACCGCATTATAGAATTCATGGTGTGATGGTGGAGGAGAGTGAAAGTAGGTTTAGGGACTATAAAAATTTACGTGCAGCATCTCTAGGTTTAGTTTATGCGGGAGGGTATTCAGTTTTTGTAGTATTGGATGTTATTAATGATGGAAGTTTAGATGTAGAGGACTATAGTGTTAGTCTTTTTGTAGATGGAGTTCTTGTAGAAAATAATTCTGGATTGATCTTTAGTACTGAATCTGGAGGTATTAATACAATTGACTTAGGTACTTTAGGTGAAGGACTGCATGAAGTTGTAGCTGTAATAAATACAAATGATGATACAAATGGAGATAATATTATAACTGCAATGCTGGAAGGGCTGCCTTTATCTACAGAGAATCTCGAAATTGCCGCATTATTCTCAGTTAACCCAAATCCCACAAATAGTGACATCCAAATCCAATTCGAAGAAGATCTAATTGGAGGACAAATGCTACTCTACAGCATGGATGGCAGAATGATCACAAAGAGAGATATCTCAAATAGTGCCGAGACGATTAAGGTTGATCATATAGGTACATACATGCTAAAAGTAATCAATAAAAACGGACATACTGCCAGTAAAAAAGTAGTCGTGATTCAGTAATTATGTATATGCATTTCAAGAATTAAGAATTTAATAGAAATAAATGAAATTCAATTCAATAAAAATAATAGCAACCATCGTATTCATGATGGTTGCTATTTTCAGTTTTAGTCAGCGAGATATATCAGGAATCATCACCGATGGTGAATCGGGAGATCCGCTGATTGGAGTATCGATCCAAGATTCTGAGACGGGACTTGGGACTTCGACTGATTTTGACGGTAGTTACTTTCTTTCTGTTGCGTCAGAGAATACTTCTTTGGTGTTTTCATATCTCGGATATAAAACAGAAACTATCCTAGTCGCTGGAAGGGTAAACTGGAATGTCAAAATGATGCTTGATGGAGTGCAGCTTGACTATGTAATCATGTCAGGGCTAAAACCTAAAAGGGCGGCTAGAGAATTAGGATATTCTACACAAGATTTTGATGGAAGAGAGATTGCACTATCTAATGCTCCTAATGTAGTGAGTGCCTTGAGCGGTAAGTCAGCAGGGGTAAATGTCTCAGGAGCCAACGGTGTAGATGGCGGAACGACTAGAATCACAATAAGAGGAAACAACAATATCACTGGAAATAACCAGCCACTAATAATCGTAGACGGTGTACCGATAGAAAATCCTCCTGGATTATCTGCCATAGGAAGAGGAACTGATTGGGGATCAGCAATCAACAATATCAATGCAGACGACATCGAAGAAGTAAGCATTCTCAAAGGACCTACTGCTTCCGCTCAGTATGGAATGAGAGGTGCAAATGGAGTGGTCCTCATCACGACCAAAAAAGGGTCAAAAAGAAATGGGGTAGGGATAGAATACGTTTTGACTCATAAAACAATCAACCCTTATAGATATCGAGATGTTCAGAATAAATATGGTGCAGGAGGGCCGATAAGTCTTCTAGAGCCAACTTTTAAGACCAATGCCGCAGGAGAGTTGGTGTATCCTAAAGAAGTTCATTCTAATAATGGCCCAAACGGAAGACCGACTACTGAATCGTTTGGGTTTTATTCTACAGGAGTATCCTGGGGCCCAGAAATGACAGGACAACAAGTAAGATGGTGGGATGGAGAATTAAGAGACTATTCCCCTCAGCCTGATAACTTGAAACAGTTTTTTAGTCCAGGAAATACAACTACACATAACATCAACTTCTCAAATGCAAATGATAAAGGAACCATGCGTGTTTCCCTTACATACCAAGATCACGAAGCGGTTGTTCCTAATTCTAATTATGATCAGTATACTTTCAATCTAGGTTCGAGTCTGAAGATTAGTGACAAATTGGTTTCTAACATAGGCATCTCATATATTAACTACAATAGACAAAATAGTCCTTCTTTAGGTGATGATAATAATGCATCATTTGGTAAAGGAATCTTATACAGTTGGCCTAGATCGTACCAAGGTTTAGAGCAAGAGCTAAACATCAATGAAGATGGTTCAAGATACACATATGGTGGCAATTACCCATTTACATTCTCTCCTTCCAACCTTTGGTGGAATACTTATAATCAAAACACATTTTTATCCAGAAACAAAGTAATCGGATCTGTTGGTCTGGCTTATTCTCCATTCCAATGGTTATCTGTTAATGGAAGATTAGGCCTAGATTTTAACCTCAATGAATTCGAAAAAAGATTCAATCCTGTGAATAATCTTGGAATTGAAGAAGCGCTTTACAGCAATGAATTGGATAGAAACAGAGTATTGAACAATGATTTGATTGTTACTGCGAGGAAAGACAAGATATTTGGGTCTGCTTTTGATGTGAGTTTTACAGTCGGAGGTACACAATGGTCAAGAGACCAATACGGCATCAATGCGACTGCCAATAGATGGGAGAACCCATGGTTGTTTTCTTTTAATAATTATACTGGAACTAGTCCGTCGAATTTGCCACTTGCAAGAGAATTGAGATATAATAAGAAGATAAATTCTATCTATAGTTTTGCTAACGTATCATATGGCAATTATCTATTTTTAGAGCTGTCAGGAAGAAATGATTGGTCTTCAGCACTTCCAGATAATAATAACTCGTATTTCTATCCATCGGCATCGTTAAGTTATATCCTATCGGAGTCTATCGAGCTGCCATGGAACTGGCTTAATTTTGTTAAGCTGAGAGGGTCGTACGCAAAGACAGCTTCTGATACCGATCCGTTTTTACTGGATTTCGTATATAATACCAGCACTTTTGGAGGGCAGCAAACAGCTAGTCTCCCAGATACGAAACCACCTCTTGACCTTAGACCACAGCAAGCCAATTCTTACGAACTAGGAACAACAATCGGGGTGCTAGATGATAAAATCACGATGGATTTCACTTATTATTATATCAAGTCGTTTGATCAGATATTAGAATCTCCAACTCCTTCTTCTTCAGGAGCATCACAAGTAAGAATCAACAATGGTATAATTGAGAACTATGGATTCGAAATGGGAATCAAAGCAAATGTATGGCAGGGGAAAAGGGGTTACTTATCAACAGGTATTAATTTAGCTAGGAATAGGAATTTTGTTAAAAGTCTTGGAGATGGAGCTCAATTTTTAGAAATAGGAAATATTTGGGGAGATTTTGGTCCAAAAATAATGGTAAAAGAGGGAGAGGAGTACGGTACTATTTATGGTTACGATTTTGTTAGACATGAAAACGGAGAGGCCATTCTTAACGAAGCGGGGACTCATTATGAAATTTCTGATAAATTGGTGCCAGTAGGCAATGCATCACCAACATTAACAGGTGGATGGACTACTGAGGCTAGATATAAGAACTTCTCTCTTACCACACTGGTAGATGCTAAGATTGGAGGAGATATCTATGCAGGATCTTATGTAATTGGCCAACAAACGGGGCAAAGCCCATCTACACTTATAGAAAGAGACGGAGGAGGATTACCATATACAGATCCAGAAGGAAATGAAAGAAATGTAGGTGTGATACTACCAGGTGTATATGCCAATGGACAGCCGAACAATAAAGTGGTTCATTACTACTATAAATATCTACCAAACGCTGGTGGATGGGGTAAAATACTTACCACACCTGGAATCCTAGACAATACGTGGCTTAAAATGAGAGAAGTAGCATTGACTTATAACATACCAGCAAATCATGTGAAGAAGTTACGATTGTTTCAAAGTCTGAAATTTTCACTTGTAGGGAGGGACTTGTTTTATTTGTATTCCTCTCTACCTGATCGTGTGAATCCTGAAGGACAAAGCGGCTCTGGAAATGCGCAAGGCTTGGAATGGGCATCGTTTCCAAGTATGAGATCGCTTAGTGTTAGGATTACTTCTAATTTTTAGAAAACGAGAGACCAGTAAAGTTTTAAAAATCTTGCTGGTTTTGCTAAAATTAAAATTAAATATATGGCTTATAAAAAATCATTAGTTGGAGGCTTAGTGGCGTTTGTAATAGCAACAAGTTGTTGTTGGCTGCCTGCCTTAATAATTGCAATTGGAGGTGGAAGTACCTTAATTGGAATTAGTAATGGATTAGAGAAGTCTAGTGGGATTTTTATTGCAATTGGAATTGGTTTTTTAGGATTTGGAATTTATCAATACAATAGAAAAAGAAATGCGGCAGATAAGGTGGTTATTATACTTTCAACTATAACATGTCCTGAATGTGGGCACAAAAAAGAAGAAAAAATGCCGACAAATGCATGTCAATACTTTTACGAATGCGAAAGTTGTCATAAGGTATTAAAACCAACAGGAAATGATTGTTGTGTTTATTGTAGTTATGGAACTGTTCCGTGTCCACCAATTCAACTAGATCAGAATTGTTGTTAATATGGAAATAAAAGAAGTTTAAAAGGAATAACGACGTAGAGATAGAAATAAATGAAAAGAATATCAATAATACTATCATTCTTAATGATCACGGTTGTTAGTTGTGATAAAGGATTCGATGACATAAATACAAACCCTCTAGAACCTTCTAATGTGAATTACGGGGCTGTGTTCAATAGTGTGGTACAATCACTTCAATTGGGGTGGAATAGACAGTTGTTTCTACATAATGAGGTGTTGTATGATGTAACAGAACAAGCGGTGGTAACAGCTAAAACCTTTGGTAATGTAGATGGTGGATCTGAAGATGTGTGGGCGAATTATTATACAGCACTCAAAAATGCAAGAGAGCTGCACAGTAGATTTGATGTATTGACAGAAGATCCTCGAAGTACAGATGTAGTGCGAGCACAATTGAACGTATTGATGGCATATAAGACATTTCAGGTGACTGATTTCTTTGGGGATATTCCGTATTCTGAAGGAGGACAAGCCTTTTCTGAGGAAGTCATATTAAGAGCAAAATATGATGGACAAGAAGAGATATACAAATCACTGATAGACGACCTAACGAATGCATCTGTGATCCTGGCTGGTGGAGGAGAAGCACCTATTGGTTCTTATCTAAGATATGGTGCATTTGATACCTTCTTGGGGGATAATAATGATCGATGGGCTAGGTTCTGTAATTCGCTATTACTTAGACATCTGGTACGGATGTATGATGTAGCGCCAGATTATGCAGGACCAAGAGTGAAAGAACTTGTAGAAAGTGGAGCTAACTTCGTTACGGAAGGTGGAGATATTGTAATGAGCCCAGCTGCTCAAAACTGGGAAAACCTTGGAGTAAATTGGTCGTTCCGAGAACACAATAAATTAAGAATGGGATCTACCGTTTGGAATTTCATGACCGATGATGAAGGAGAAATATTAGATCCTAGGCTTAGATTTTTCTTTGAAGAAAATAACGCTGGAGAATGGGTATCATTTCCTCAAAATGCAACTTCCGATACACCACAATCAGGCGGAGAGCCATATCAGAAAGACAAAAGAGATGCTGCTTATGATGATAAAGGAGCGGATAATATTTATTCTCCTGTAAATTTCTATCTAATTCGTGATGAGCAAGATATACCTGAAATTTTAATCACAGCCGCTGAAGTGAAGTTTTTGCGAGCTGAGATATTTTTAAGAGGTATCGGAGTGACTACTGATCAGACCCTAGCGACAAGTAACTACCGAGATGGGATAATCGCTTCAGTCAACTATTGGAAGGGGCTGGTTGAGAATTCAGCAATATGGGTAAACAAACCACCTATACCATCAGCTGCAGATGTGTTTTTTTTGAGTGTAAATCCAAAATATGCTATGACATTTGATGGGGACACTGAAGCCAACAGAAGAAAAATTTACGAACAAAGATGGGTCGATAGTTTTCGTCAACCGTGGGAAGCTTTTGCTTTGCAGAGACGAACCAATCAAGTCCCAAGGGAACGAGAAGAGAATCAATTCTTCAGATTTCAATACCCACAATCAGAAGTAGCATTCAATTCTGAAAACTACGAAACTCAGATAGGAGTTATGGGAGGTGATAGAACGGAAGTGAAGATGTGGTGGATGAAATAGCTATTTGACAACTTAAATTCTTGATCGATCGTTGAGTTGAGGTACGAAAATCTGTGAGCGATTAAGAGTCAAAGATCAATTGAATTTTCATGCAATTATATATGGAAAACACTCATGCCCGAGCAACGCTATTGAATGTTTTGTTGATTTTGTAAATTATTTCTTATTCATTATTTTGGAAAATTTAAATCAAATATTAACTTAATTTTGCCCAAAATCACCAAATGACAATACTAATCATATTATTCAAAATCTTTCTACTTACACAGCATCCATTTACATTACAAGAAGGAGACTTACTATTCCAAGATGTTGACTGTGGGCCATTCTGTGAAGCTGTAGAAAAAGTGACTGAAGGATATCAAGGTGCTGATCTATCACATGTAGGTATGGTGATCAAAACTGAGACTGAAGAATTACAAGTTATTGAGGCTACAACGAAAGGAGTAATATTGACAACAATATCTGTCTTTTTAGAAAAGTCATTGGATGAAAATGGGAAGCCAAAAGTATTGGTAGGCCGAATGAAAGAGGTATACAGGTCCTTAATACCTCAAGCTAAACGCTATGCAAAAGCACTCCTTGGTAAAAAGTACGATACTGTATTTGATATTAACAATGATACATACTATTGTTCTGAATTAGTCTATGAAGCTTTCAAGAATGCAAATGGAGATGAACCAATATTTAAATTGTTTCCTATGACATTTGTAGATCCAGATACAGAGAAGACTTTTGGTATTTGGGTAGATTACTATTTGGAATTAGGAGCGGATATTCCAGAGGGAGAGCTAGGTCTTAATCCAGGAGGTATGTCTAGGTCAGAGAAGTTGGATATTATTTATAATTATCAAAAAGGAAACAGTAGGAGATAGCCAATTTATAAGAGGGATAACTAGGAGGCTATCATTTTTTTGCATGGTTTTCAGCTACATAATCTCCCCAGTCAGCAATAGATTTAAAAAGGGGAATGAGCGTTTTGCCGAAGTTAGTAAGTGTGTAATCTACTTTTAACGGTGGTTTTGATGTATACACAGTTCTTTTTAGTACATCATCTGCCTCTAGGCTTTTGAGCTGAAGATAAAGTGTTCGTTCAGTGATTCCTTCAATTTTTTTCGTAGCTCGCTATATCTTAATGGGCCTGAAATAAGATGAAATAGAATAACAGTTTTCCACTTTCCTCCAATGAAATCCATAGTAACGCTAGTGCAGCACGGGTATACTTTACCTTTTACATTATACATTGTATTCGGTTTTTATAAATTAAACATACTATCATTTTTGACCGTTATTGCATAGTTAAACAACTATGCTTACAGTTTGCAACTGTTAGTTTGCAACTGTAATTAGTATAGTGTCAAAAATGAATAAAAAGCGAGCAGTAATTTTAGAGAAATCTGGAGGAGTAGAAAACTTGATGATGGCAAATGTTGATAAACCAATTACCAAAGAATATGAAGTCTTACTAGAAGCGAAGGCTATAGGTATTAATCCTGTAGACGACAAGGTTCGTGAAATCGAAGAGGTATTAACTATGATCAACGGAGAAGATCTTGCTGCTATAATAGGCTGGGATGTTGCGGGAAAGATAGTTTCTATTGGTACAAATGTAAGAACCTTAAAAAAGGAGACAATGTCTTCGGGATGGTCAATTTTCTAGGAAGCGGAAATGTATATGCAGAGTATGTCACGGCTCCTGAAGATCAACTTGCTATCATGCCATCCAACGTTTCTTTCGAAGAAGCTGTATCGACAACATTAGCAGCTTTGACAGCATTACAAGTCTTAGAGTCAAAGGTGCAATAGGCGATAGAATTCTTATCCATGCTGGTTCAGGAGGGGTTGGTCACTTTTCGATCCCAATAGCTAAAACCTTAGGTGCTGATGTAATTACGACTAGCTCGGCAAAGAATAGAGACTTTGTTTTGGGGATAGGAGCGGACGAGCACATAGATTATCATATGCAGTCATTTGAGGAAGTGGTTTCTGATCTAGATTTTGTATTTGATATGTTTAATGGCGAAGTATTGTTGAATTCTGTGAAAGTGGTAAAACAGGGAGGTGCTATTATCTCCCTTCCTACACCAAATTTTTCTGATGAGACTTTGAATTCGGTAAAAGAAAAGGATGTTGATCTATCTTTCTTAATGGTACAATCCAACGGAGATGATGTGAATAAACTAAAAGGTTTGCTCGAAAGTGGCGCTATCAAACCTTATATTTCCAAAACATTTGCTTTTGATAAGATGGGAGATGCAAATTTGGGTTTAGAAAGTGTAAGAACAGTCGGGAAGATTGTTGTGAAAGTGTAATAAGTGGATGAAAACTAGAAGCGGGAATCCATTATAATTGATGTGCCCCCGCTTCTTTTTATTATTAATTCAATTCTGCTTTTAGAAGTATATCTTGAATGTCTTCTGCAAGAGGAAACGACTTTAATGCTGGAATATTTGCACCACCAGGATTACCTACGGGTACTTTGCCAACAAAAGATTTTACTCCTCCGAAAAGAAGTCTAGGAATTTGTCCAATTACTTCCTTTGTACTTTTTATTCTAATACCAAACTGCAGCATCTTCCAGTGCACGAAACTATGCGCATATGGATATCTCTGGCCGATAATGTGTGCCCTCTCCAGGTGATTCCACGCTATATCTAAATTCCCACTGCGATATTCATTGTTGAATAGTTGTAGCTCTTTGTCAAAATATGATTTGAGAACCGATGGTAATGTTGTGTATAATTTCATAATAAAAAAATGACGGTTTATGAGAATGATTTCAGTCCTAGCTGTTTTCTCTTCTTATAGTCAACATTATAAATCAGTTTTGCGATTCAAGCGATTCGGCAAAGATTTAATAGAATTTACTGTAAGTATTTTTTATAATAATAAGAAAAATAAAAAGCACTTTTTAATAATCAACTCAATCCACTAATAACACCATTATCATCAATATTCATGTGCTCACTCGCAGGTGTAGCCGGTAAACCAGGCATACGCATCATCTTACCTAAGATCGGAATAATAAACCCTGCACCTACAGCATACTCGAATTCTCTCACCTCTACTTCGAAGTCTGTCGGTCTGCCGAGCAGCTTATCATTATCAGAGAATGATTTTTGAGTTTTGGCCATGCAAATAGGCAGTTCATTAAGTCCTAACTTGTCTATCCTGCGAAGATCAATCAAAGCTTTTTTGCTAAAAATTACTCCTTTAGCCCCATATATTTTAGTGGCTATTGTTTCTATCTTTTCTTTCACTGGGCTCTTCCAGTTGTATAGTGGCATGAAGTGATTTACACCACTATTTATAACTTCTACTACCGCATGAGCAAGATCTTTCATGCCTTCGCCGCCATCAGCCCATCCTTTTGCAACTACGGCATTTACGCCGATTGCTTTACACTTCCCTTGGATGAACTTTACCTCATCCTCAGTATCTGATGGAAATGCATTGATTGCTACAACAGGCTTCAATCCAAAAGCTTTACAATTTTCAATGTGCTTTTCTAGATTGGCGAAACCTTTGGACACTCTGTCGATTGACGGTGTGTTGTACTCTTCTTTTTTAGCTCCTCCATGGTGCCTTAGTGCTCGTATTGTCGCAACTAGCACCAACGCCTTTGGTTTCAAACCACCTGACACGCACTTGATGTTTAAGAATTTTTCTGCACCGAGGTCAGCACCGAATCCAGCTTCTGTCACTACATAATCAGAAAGCGACATCCCCATTTTAGTGGCAATTATCGTGTTTGTTCCTTGTGCAATGTTGGCAAATGGCCCACCGTGAATAATAGCAGAATTCCCTTCTAGCGTTTGAACTAGGTTAGGTTTGATGGCATCTTTTAGTAAGATAGCCATTGCATTTTCCGCTTTGAGATCGCGAGCATAAATCGGTTCTCTTTGTAGCGTATAGCCTATAAATATGTTACCCAGTCTTCGTTTGAGATCAGCAAAGTCTTCTGACATACAAAGAATAGCCATCACTTCTGAAGCAGGCGTGATATTGAATCCATCTTGTCTTGGGATACCATTAGCTGTCCCACCAAGTCCGATTACGATATCTCTAAGTGCACGGTCATTCATATCCATTACACGTTTCCATACGATAGTTCGTGGATCTATGCCGAGGCTGTGGGTTTTACTTTGAATGTTATTATCTATAAGTGCAGAAAGTAGATTGTTAGCCTTTTCTACAGCAGAGAAATCACCCGTGAAATGAAGATTGATATCTTCCATAGGTACAACTTGGGCAAATCCACCCCCAGCAGCACCACCCTTGATTCCAAATACAGGGCCTAAAGATGGTTCTCTTAGCACAACAGTTGCTTTTTTACCGATTTTGTTTAATCCTTCGGTCAGTCCAATCGAGGTCGTCGTCTTGCCTTCTCCAGCTGGAGTTGGTGTCATAGCTGTTACTAGGATCAGGTTAGATTGTGCTATTTTCTCTGGGTTTAAAAAAGAGAGGGGAAGTTTGGCTTTGTATTTACCATACATTTCGAGATCATCTTCTTCTATATTTAGATTTGCAGCAATCTTTTTGATATGATCCATTTCATTGGATTGGGCAATATCGATGTCAGTTCTGTTGTGAGACATATGTTTCTCTTTATTTTAGTTTTACAAATGATTAGGTTGTTCCAAAAGTATGGATAGTTTTTTTATTGGTATCTATTGTAGGCTATTTCTTTTAATTATTTGGATGACTATTGAATATGTGAACATATTAATCAAATTTTGAATGTTGAAATACGAATCTTGAGTAGGAAAAAAGTAGAAAATTGTCACCTTTGCAAATAAGAAGGCTGAACAATAGCAACAAGCCACTTTGAACTTTTATTTAAATAAATATCCATTTATAAATTATAAAGATGCACCGTCATTTCATTATCCATAAACCTTACTTTATGCTGAGTCAATTCAAATTAGAGCGGCAAGGCGTAAAGCGATTATTGGGTGAACTCCATGATTTTCCTGAGGGGACCATGTCGATTGGTCGATTAGATGAGAAGTCGGAAGGGTTATTACTATTGACAACTGACGGCAAAATGAGTGCACATATCAATAGTAAGAAAGTTGAGAAAGAATATTATGCTCAGGTTGATGGTATTATGGATGAAGACGCTGCTGCAAAACTAAGGAGTGGGGTTGAGATCAGTACGGAAGGGAAAAAATATCAAACTAGAGAGTGTGTAGTTGAAGTATTGGATGAAGCACCCTGTTTTCCTGAGCGAATTCGGCGAATTAGAGATGATCGGCATGGACCTACTTCATGGGTATCGATTACTTTGCGAGAAGGTAAATTTCGTCAGGTGAGAAAGATGACGGCAGTTGTAGGTTTTGCTACATTAAGATTGGTAAGAGTGCGCATTGGAAAAGTTCGATTAGGGGATATGGTAGCTGGTGAAGTGGAGGAAGTAAGTGCGTTTGAATTGTAACATAAGATACCCCTTCTGATCAATTTGATAATTCGTAGATTACATATTTATATAAATAATATACGTTAAGTGATTGATTCTGAGGATGAGTGGTGAAAAAGTAAAATTATTAGTTGAGAAAGTGCGCACATTATGAATAAAAAAGTATCTTTGCACTCCGAAAATGACAAAAGTAAAATTCCGGAGTTATGGATTTAATAAAATATGCTACAGAGCAAGTAAGTGTTGCAAATGAATTGCCAACTTTTAGACCTGGTGATAATGTAAACGTAAGTTACAGAATCGTTGAAGGTGAGAAAGAAAGAATTCAGAAATATAGAGGTGATGTTCTTCAGATAAAAGGGCACGGTCTTACTAGAACGTTTACAGTTAGAAAGATAAGTAACGGTGTAGGTGTGGAGAGAATCTTCCCATTTGCATCTCCAAATATCGTAGCTGTAGAAGTTTTGAAAAGAGGTAAGGTGAGACGAGCTAAATTATACTACTTAAGAGAATTAGTAGGTAAAAAAGCTAAGATCAAAGAAAGAAAGTTTATCAGTAAGAAGTAATATTCTTTTGATTCAAATATATTGAAGGTTATCCGATGATTCGGATGACCTTTTTTAGTTTACCTTATTACGATTAGTGTTTACTGACAAATGATAATTTCTCTTGGAAATCCATAACGTTAAAGATTAATTGTGGAATATTTTGCGTTTTCTATATAGTTCGTATATTGGAATTCTAATTGGTGTATTTATATATATTAGGCTGGAGATAATTTTTTGTAAAATGAGGTATATATTATTTATAGTATTTGTCCTTGCCGTAGGGTGCAAGCCCGAAAGGGTCAACAAGCCTGTATCGGCGGAAGACTTAGTTGGGGAATGGGATATATATCACGTTACTAGAAATGGCAAGGTGACAAAAACTCTTGAGAACGGCTATTTACTTTTTCAAGCCGACAATACCATCAAAAGTAACCTCTTCCCTGACGAAAAATACCATGCATTTATCTTTGAGCAGAATAAAATAAATATTCAGGGCCTTGAAAACCTAAACGAATTTAAAGTCAAATCACTCACAAATGATACATTGATTTTGGATTTGAAAGTTAATGTCTTTGACATGCAGTTCTATCTCCAAAAGAGGTAATTTATATTATCTTTTTGCTCCTACTTCTTAATACTAAAGTATACTGCTATGAGAATCTTGTTGTCCATAACCTTCTTGCTATTTATTAATGTCACACTTAATGCCTTAGAAATCAGTGTCGAGTCAGGTTCATTTAAAGACGGTGATAAGACATATTTAGAGGCATATGTTAGGGTTTTAGGTAGATCTGCTAAATTTAAAGAAATAGCTAGTAACCGTGGATTTTTGCAAGCATCTGTGGATTTTACATTTATAATTTCTAAAGCTGGAATTATTGTATCATTTGAGAAGTTCAAACTTAAATCTCCAGAATTGAGGACTTCACAAGATTTCTTAGATGTGAAAAGGTTTGCTTTAGAACCAGGCACCTATATATTGAAAATTGAAGCGGTAGATAGTAACGATCCAGAAAATAAACTGAATTTGAAGAAATCTATAGTCGTTAATAGTTATTCTAAGGCAGTAGAATTATCTGATATTCAGTTGTTCGGGAAAGTGCAACAAGCGGATGTGTCCAACCCGTTGGCTAAGAATGGCATATATATGGAACCTCTAAATTATGGAGTGGTGACAGAGGATATTGATGTATTGAATATTTATGCAGAAGTATATCTAAATGATAATAGCGAAAATTTATTATTTGTGAAATATGGAATTTTCAATGGTTTCTCAGAAGCTGGCGGAAAAGAGGTAATGAAAAAAGTAACGAAATTAGACAATCAAAGTTCTCAGCCCTTAATTCTTCAACTTCCAGTTGGTAAAATACCTACAGGAAATTATAGAGTAGAGCTAGAAGTAATGGACAAAACAAAAGCAGTCCTGATCAGCAAATTTGCCAACTTCACTAGGTCAAATGCTAAGTTTGATTTGGAATATTGGAAAACCTACAATGATAAGGAGGATTATTCATTTGTAAATGACATGACGGCTGATGAGGTTGAATATGGATTAAGAGCTACGAGTCCAATTGTATTTGAGCCAAAGAAGAGTCTGTTGGATTATATCATTAAGGATGCACCATTACGAGCTCAGAAGAAATTCTTGTTTTCAATCTGGAAAGAGAAGGAGCCCAGAAATACGGAGCATCATTATTTTCAGTATCTAACGATTGCAAAAGCTGTAGATCTCGAATACAATAGCAATGTAGGGTACGGATTTGAGACAGATAGAGGCTATATATTCTTGCGATATGGAAAGCCCAATAGTGTCCTAACAATTGATCAAGAACCTGAATCGTATCCATATGAGATTTGGTATTTCAATCAAGTAGAAGAGACCACTCAGACCAATGTTAGATTCTTGTTTTACAATAAGTCACTAGTGGCTAAGGATTATAAGCTACTTCACAGTACATGTCGAGGAGAAGCTCAGAATCCAGCATGGGAAGTAGAATTGTATGGGAGAGCACCTGATGTACAAGAACAAAATAAGATCGATGCTGTCCAAGTTGGTGATGGATGGGATAGAAAAGCGAGACAATACTTTAATGAATACTAATTTGATTTCGAGCGGAATTTAATTCTTATGAAATAGTAGTCTTGTTGTTTTGCCACTATCCATCTTGATTAATGCCACTAAAACTTGACTATTTATTTGTGATAATTTTATTTCTATTTGTAAGCTATGAATGTTTGAACGGTTAAGTAACCTTCGTCCATCTAATGAATAAATTTCAATTGATCTAATAGTTTCTTCTGATGAAATCGTGACCTTTTCTGAAGCAGGGTTGGGATAAAGTGTAATGAGTTCATTATTAGTATTGACCTCATTTGAAGAAAGTGGAAGCTCATGAGGGCAACCTACTTCATCATTCACACAATATTCTATTAATTCTTCATGATAACTTGCTACCCAACCATCATCAATTTCAAAGAATAAACCTTTTGGGTCTCCAATCTGCTGATATTGAACTCTCTCTCCATCATTGATTGTATTTCTTGGTAAGAGATATCCAAAATATTCTGCGGTATCTATATTGGTTACCATTGGGTATCCGTCGGGACAGTATATACTGCTATCAATTTGTACGTCAAATTCAAATATTCTTATTTCTAATTCAGAACCTGATGGAGTATTACAATTGTAATCTGTGCTCAATGGCTGATAGATTGCATATACTTTCTTTTGTATTGTGTCATCTCTAATATAAAAATCTGGAACATTAGGATTAATACTGTATTCTAAAGCTTGATGTGGTGGAGCGATAAGAAGGTCAACTCTTATTTTAAACCCTTTTTTATAATTTTCTCCATTGATTATAGTATCCCCTTTTAAACTCCATCCGTAATAACCTATCTGTCCTTCATCTTTTGTTTTATACACCCAGTTTGCACCTTCTATTGCCATAGGATGATATTCCGGTACTGTATCCGTAAGGATATATGCTTCCATTGAAATGAAATAGCTAAAGATATCTTTGGATTGTACCGTGAAAGCAAAGTTACAAAGTACAGTGAGGATTACAATTCGATTTATCATTGGGTAAATATTTAAAATGAAAACTGGATCTCATTATATTTACGAAAAGATTCGAATGATGGTTGGTTAATAATCTTACCTAGAAAGTAATATTCGGATTTAAACTCAACCACCTAAGGCTAAAAACAATATTTGTGCAAACAAAATCTTCATCACAAGAGCGATAGGAAACATCACAGAATACCCAATTAGAGGCACCTTATTCTTACTCATTCCTGTTGCAAAATCAAGAATAGCTGGTTGATTTGACAAGAAGCCAAGAAGCAATGAAAATGGTATTTTGAACAGCTTGTAACCAATGATGATACTTACAAAAGCCGATAGCATACTCAACATCACACCACCCATAAATACGATGATCCAAACGGGACTTTCGAGTGATTCGAGGACTTTGTTGCCAGAACTTAAACCGATAACGGCCAATAGAAATATAAGACCCATTTGACGCAGCGTGACATTGGCTCCATAGGGTAGCGTCCATACGATTGGGCCTGTTCGGCGAAGTGCACCTAGTATCAAACCTACGACCAATGGTCCTCCTGCCATACCTAATTTGAAAGTGGTATCGCCAGGTAGTGAGATTTCTATACTTCCTAAAAGAAGACCCAATGCTATACCCAAACCAAATGAAAATAGATTGACTTGACTACTTTGATAGTATGAATCTCCAAAAAGTTTAGACAAGCCTTTTAGATCTTTTCTGCGAGCTATGAATCTAATTCTGTCTCCCATTTCTAGGACAGTATTAGGCTTAGCTAACATGTCAAGGTCACCTCTTCGGATCCGAGTAATTACTGCGCTATATTTTTTACTAAGGTTTAGAGAAGAGATCGTTTTACCAACGGCCCATTGGTTACTTACGAATATTCTCCGGACATCATACTCTCTTCGATCATAAGATATATTGTCTACAGTCTTCTCACCAAAGTATTCTGCTGCTTTATCTATTTCTTCAATACTGCCGATCACCATTAGTACATCATCTTTATAAATGATAGTGTCCCAATTGGCTAAAGTGGTATCTTTTCCACTGCTTATTCTGCCAAAAAGAATATTGAAGCCAGTATCTTTTGTGATATCTCTAAGTGATAGGCCATGAATT
Source organism: Halioglobus sp. (assembly GCA_047628935.1). Classification (GTDB taxonomy): domain Bacteria; phylum Bacteroidota; class Bacteroidia; order Chitinophagales; family Saprospiraceae; genus CAJXUU01. The sequence goes on from JBLHWH010000046.1 coordinate 19,508, forward strand.
TTAGGATTAGTAATTTTAACTGTTTGACTTGATAATTCTTCCTCTATTGGGTAGTCCTTTTTGAGTTGTTTCTCTTCCTTTTTATAATCAATTTTAAAGAAGCGTTCCATTAACTTAAGAACAATCATCACTCCTATTACGCCCATAGGGTAACTAAATGTGTATCCAATAACAAGAGCATCTTTTAGGTCTTTACTATTTTCGAGACCTCTACGCTCTACTAAGTCAATCACAGATGCCAGTGCAGGAGTGTTAGTGCTTGAACCAGAATATATACCCGTAATACTTGCTGCATCAAAACCAAATAGAAAGAACAATCCTACAGCTAATAGCGCCGTAACTGTTAGCATCACCATTACAAATCCGATATCCCGAATTCCATTTTTCTTAAAGGATTGAAAAAATGCTGGGCCAGAGCTTAGTCCGATAGAATAAACAAAAAATACCAATCCCAATTGAAAAATAACCGGTGGTACATTGAACGCTGGATTAATAGCACCAAATGCCAATCCTACAAATAACACTGCCGAAACACCCAAAGAGTTTCCTTTGATATTAACTTTGCCCACCAAGTATCCTACTGCCGCTACTAAAAATAGAAGTAACAATGGATTATTTGCTAATAATTGATCCATGACGCAAAGATAAACATGTATATCTTTGCTACTATTATTTGTAGGTTATATTTTCCTTAAGGAGTGATAGTTTATTATTGAAACGTTCATTATTGTAATTTCTACAAGAAGAAAGTAAGTAAAAACAGGCAGAGGTTAACGACATAGAAATATAAAATGAAGAAAACTGTAGAATTAAAACTATTCCCAGATCAGATAGATGATCAGTCATTTATTTGGAAAGAAGCGGCATCAATAGCTAAGATTCCGTTGGCTGATGTGAGTCTTGTGGAAGTGTCTCGAAGATCAATAGATGCTAGAGGCAGTCGGCCTGTATTCAGACTCAGGTGTGATGTATGGGTCAACGAAATGCCAGAAAAGCTGCCTTCACAAATGGCAGACTTCTCTGATGTGTCGGGTGCAAAAGAAGTATATATTATAGGTGCTGGCCCTGCAGGATATTTTGCAGCTTTAAGGTGTATCAAAGAAGGGGTGAAACCTATAGTTCTAGACAGAGGCAAAGACGTACAAGCGCGAAGGAGAGACCTAAAAGCCATTCAACAAAATGGAGTGGTTAATCCACATTCTAATTATTGTTTCGGAGAGGGTGGAGCAGGAACCTATTCGGATGGGAAACTTTACACTAGATCAAAGAAGCGAGGAAAAATAATAGGAGTTCTACAAATGTTAGTAGAGCATGGGGCACAAGAAGACATATTGCTTGATGCACACCCACATATAGGATCTAATAAATTGCCAAAGATTGTTTCGGATCTTAGAGAAACGATCGAGCGATTTGGGGGTGTGGTTAGATTTAATTCATTCGTGACTGATATTGATATCCAAAACAATGTGGTAAAAGGGCTAACTCTAAATGAAACAGAAAAGATAGAAACGGACAATATCATCCTAGCAACAGGTCATTCTGCAAGAGACATATATGAGCTTCTAGCTGAGAAATCTGTCTATATGGAAGCAAAACCATTTGCGCTAGGCGTTCGGATCGAGCATCCTCAATCTATGATCGATGAGATGCAATATAATCAAGCTGAACGAGAAGAAAATTTGCCAGCTTCCAGTTATGGAGTTGTTGCTCAGGTTGATGATGTAGGTGTGTTTTCTTTTTGTATGTGTCCTGGAGGATTGATCGTTCCTGCAGCTACTGCGCCTGGCGAAATAGTAGTCAATGGCATGAGTCTGTCAAGAAGAGACAGTCCATTTGCTAATAGTGGATTTGTGACTGCCGTAAGTGTAGAAGAATTGGCTAAAGAGGGATATGATGGTCTGTTCGCAACTATGAACTTCCAAAAAGATGTAGAACGAAAATTATTTGCCGCAGGAGATGGAACCCAGAAAGCACCTGCCCAAAGAGTCAAAGATTTTGTTAATCAGAAAATATCGGAAGAGTTGAATCCTACGAGTTACATACCTGGAGTGTTTTCAGCGGATATGAATGCGTTGCTTCCTGATTTTATTGCAAAAAGACTGAGAAAAGGAATAGTCGAAATCGATAAAAAAATGAGAGGCTATAATACCAATGAAGCCAATATCATAGGTGTTGAAAGCAGAACATCATCTCCAATTAAAATACCAAGAGACAGAGAGACTTTTATGCACGAACAGGTGAAAGGTTTGTTTCCGTGTGGAGAAGGTGCAGGATATGCAGGAGGTATATTGTCCGCTTGTATGGATGGAGAGAATGTGGCTAGTGCTGTGAAGCGGTGGCTTGAGAATTAAGTATCATTTAATTATTACAAAGGTGTTCCTTAAGAATAACGATAATATTGATTAATGTACTAAAATGGACTAATTAAAATATGAAATTTATAATGTTGCTTTTTGTCTGTTTATCTCTAAATATATGGAGTCAATTGCCTTATAATCATCGCTTAGAAAATTGACAAGTCCAAGCCTTTGATAAACTAATTTATGAATTGGATGAATCATATCTGTGCCTAGGTAGAGGTATAGATACTATAGATTTTTTAGGAGGAGTGTACGCTACTGAGATTGATAAGGAATCTGGTCAAATACTATCTAATTATAAGTTCTCCCAAAGTGGTGAATTTTTCTTTTTCAATAGAGGAAATTCTGTATTAAATATAGAAGGCGACCCTTATTTTATATTTAGTTCAAGTGATACAATATATTTATCAACATATTCAACTTCTCAACATAGAATTGTTATTTCAAAAAAAATAGCATCTGAAATACCAACAAATAGCCTCATTATAAATGATTTTAATTTTAAAAATGGCATTTTTTATATTTTAGCGGGACATACAGAAGGGACTGTAATGCTAATGTATAATCATGATTTCGATCATATCGAAGAATTCTTCATTCCAGAAGAAGAAGGATCAATGACTTCTTTGAAATTCAATTTTCTACAAAATGGAAACTTTCTAATGTCCTTTGATATTTTTGAATCTAGTGGTAAAAGGACAATCAATATCAAAGAAGTAGATCAATTAGGAAATACCATATGGAAACTTAAAAATGAAATAATAAATGAACGCAATGTTTATGCATTTATTCCAATAGATTCCATAACCTATATTTTAGGTGGAGTAAAGAATAATCTTGCTTCTACTAACCCAGAAGGTGAGCAGACACCATTCATATTAAAGTTTGATTATGAAGAAAGGAAGATAGTAGCCAAAAGTGATTTTGGGATCCCCATTAATGAATGGTATATGTGGAATAGTCCAGTAGAAGAAATTGTAAAATCCCATGATGGTAATTCATTTCTTTGTGTAGCGGAGTTGTACGACTTTCCACTAAGCCCTGACATACTTAAAAGCTATGCGATGGTGGCAAAAGTAGATGAAAACCTGAATACTATTTGGCGGAGAACATATGGTTATATAGAAAACGATTATTTTAGACATGACTTAGAAGATATAATAACTACCACAGATGGTAATTATTTATGTCATGGCACTTCGGCAAAAACATATATTTATCCAGGGGAAATTCCTCTCCTTAGTTGGGTATTCAAAATCGATGAGGATGGTAAGATAGTAGGAGACACCTCCACATCTACCATAGACTGGGAACACGAAGAATACACTGAAGAAATATCAATCTTCCCAAATCCAGCATCAGATGTAATCTACATCAATCAAGATGAAATAAAGCAAGTTACATATCGTGTATATGATGCCAGTGGTAAGCTGGATGATGAGTTTGATGTGTCATCTAGGAACTCTAGTGTGATGAAGGATATCACCGATTGGTCAAGAGGAATGAAATTTATACAGATTATAAAAGAAGGGAAGGTTATTGGGTCTTATCAGGTTGTAAAGCAGTAGCAATAGTAGAGCGATGGCTAGGTTGTTCAAATGAAAAATAATGTCCTACAATCCATCTATTCAATAATGTGGCTAGTGCTGTGAAGCGGTGGCTTGTAATTGATTAATTACCCCCTCACAGCAAAAGCCATTTTCATTATTTATGCCATTGTGATAAGCTGGGAGTCATCGATTCTTTGATTTGTAATTGGTCGAGAATCGAGACTGATGCCGGGACATCGATGGCGTTTTAGGTTTGACATTAAGTTGTTTTTCATAGCAAGCGTTTTAGAAATTGAATAATAATATTGTAGTTGATATAATATCGATCTCTGTTTCTCAAACGTCCTCCGTGTGACATCTATTTAATAGTTCTATAATTGATTACTACACATATTTAGATTCAATTAAGATAAATTGAGATTTCTTTAACTATTGGTGGAATAATAAAATAAGGTTTGTCTAATCTCGTTATAAGTGAGAATTCCATCTATCTAACTAAACATAAGAAATGACGAAGACTTACCTAATTTATCTAGGTTAACAAGCGAGAGCTTATCACGATAGCCCTTAAAAAGCCGCTCAATCAATCTTGATTTGCGGCTTTTGTAATTTTGATGATATTTATATACGCTATTGAGTTTGGTATTATATATTTGATTTATCAAAAAACGCTATGTCCATATCTCATAAAATATCCGATCAAATTCAATTGGCTGAGATTAAAATCAGCGATTATCAAGAGCTCTATAATCTTATGTCCAGAATATACCCTGGCGCGTATCAATACCTATGGGAAGATGATTGCAGTTGGTACCTTAATCATATTTATAGTATTGAAGCGGTAACTAAGGACATTGATGAAGTACAAAGTTTATTCTATTTTGTAATTGTAGAAGGTAAAAAGATAGGAATCTTAAGAATTCAACTAGATAAACCTTATCCTGATCAACCAGAGTTAAGAGCAACACGGCTTCATAGGATTTATCTGGCAGAAGAAATACAAGGTAAAGGGGTAAGTAAGCTGCTGATGCAATATGTAATAGATATTGCAAAGGAAAATGGAAGTGAGCTTCTTTGGCTAGATTGCATGGACACAAAACACCAAGCCTTAAAATATTATGAAAAGAACGGGTTTAAAAAAGGGACTCTTAGTTTTTTAGATTTTGAATTGTTGATAGATAAGTATCGAGGAATTTATTTGATGTGTAAAGTTCTTAAAGCTGAAGTATGAGGCTTAATGTGCTGTGAGAACTTGACTAAAATGTAAAAGAGTAAGATTAAACTAAACTTATAGGCATATTAAAAAAAGTAGAATTCATGAAAAACGATAAGGTGAAAGTCAGGTCAAAAGAACTCCTATCAGATAACTGGTACCTACTTAATAAAGTGACTTACGATATCCTCAATGCCGATGGAGAATGGGAAACACAAATAAGAGAAGTTTATGACAGAGGAAATGGAGCCGCTATTCTGCTTTATAATAAAGATGAAAGAACAGTGGTATTGACAAAACAGTTTCGTCTTCCAACTTATCTTAACGGTAATGACTCGGGTCAACTTATAGAAGTATGTGCTGGATTATTAGAGGAGGACAATGCTGAAGAGTGCATCATACGAGAAACAGAAGAAGAAACTGGGTACAAAATATCAAAGGTGGAAAAGATCTTTGAATCTTACATGTCTCCTGGCGTAATCACTGAGATTTTGCACTTTTTTATAGGTGAGTATGATAGTAGTATGAAAGTAAGCGAAGGAGGAGGTCTAGCAGAAGAACAGGAAAATATAGAAGTAATTGAACTAGATTTTGATACAGCCTATAATATGATTAAGACTGGTGATATCAAGGATAGTAAGACTATCATGTTGTTACAATATGCTATGATAAATGAATTGATGCCTATGAAAAAAGATAACTAGAAAGCATGAAACCATTTTGTAACACTGTCCTTATTTTGGCAATAATAGCATTCAGTCTAGGAGCTTGCAAGCAAACGAATATTCTAGAACTAAGAGTCATGTCATATAACATTAAGCATGGTGTTGGGATGGATGGAGTCTTGGATTTATCTCGTTCCAGCAGTTTAATAAAGTCTATCTCACCTGATATATGCGGATTACAAGAAATTGATAATTATTGTGAACGGTCGGATAGTATAGGGCAGGTAGAGTACATATCTCAGAAGACATCTTTGCAAGGTACGTTTGGTAAGTTTATGGAGTATCAAGGAGGGGAATATGGCATGGCTACACTTTCTGGCAAACCGATATTGTCAACTAGGAAATTAAAATTGCCAGATGGTATTTATGAACCTCGCATATCACTTGTCCACGAATTAGAGTTAGCAAATGAGTGCATCATTACATTTTCAAATGTACATTTTGATTGGATTGAAGGAGAAGAGGGTTCAGCAGCAAGATTAGCACAAGCAATGACTTTGGTGAAATATATTGATTCTCTGGGTAGAGGTGCAATTATCATTGGCGATTTTAATTGTACGCCCAATTCCCCAACTATGTCCTATTTTAAAGAACAAGGGTTTGTGTTTGCTGAAAAAGGAGATGATAATTTAAGTTTTCAAGGAGAAGAAAAAGGTGAAATTGATCATTTTATATACAGAGATTCTGAAAAGGAGAAATTTCAAGTTAAGAGTATTGAACTCTTAGTTGAACCCTTAGTTTCTGATCATCGACCTTTAGTCGTCGAGGTGGAAGTGAGTTATTGAGAAAATGACATTTCATTCTTACATATTGAAAACCATCACAAAACCGATTCTGAGTTTATTTCAATTGGAATAAATATATTCTTCTGAAAATACATTCCATTTATTATCCTATTTTTGCCTCCGAATTATGGCAGACAAATTAACAGCAAAACAGATAAAACAAATCACGGAAGGACTTCAGCATTTGCTTGAGCATGGTGAACAATTAAAAGATATTCCAGAGATGGACAAGCGAGCACTTCTTATTGCTGCTGGTAAGTTATCTAGACCGACTAAAGAAGAACTACATCTTCGTGCTAAGAATAGAAGAAAGTCTAAGAAGTCTGAGTTGAGAGAGTTAGACAGAAACCTAAGGAAGAAGACAGGCATCAGATCAGTTAGGGAAGCGGATATATTTACTGCACCGATGCAGATAGCTCCTCCTAGCGATAAAGAAGAACAACCAGAGTTGAGCTCGCCACGTAACTGTTATGTGTGTAAAGCTGAATTCACCAAGCTTCATTTTTTCTATGATGCCATGTGTATGGATTGTGGAGATTTGAATTATCACAAGAGATTTCAGAGAGCGGACATGACGGGGCAAGTTGCGTTCATAACTGGTGCTAGATTGAAGATAGGGTATCAAGCTACGCTTATGATGCTCGAATCAGGGGCTACTGTGATCGCTACTACAAGGTTTCCCGCAGATGCGGCAATAAGATATGCTAAGGAGCCGGGATATGCTAAATGGGGAGGTCGACTTCAGATATATGGTCTTGATCTTAGGCATATACCAAGTGTCGAGATATTTGCAAGTTATATAGAGAGCAAATATGAGCGATTAGACATCATAATGAACAATGCTGCACAAACTGTTCGACGCCCTCCTGGGTTCTATACGCACTTGATGGAGAATGAATTGGCGGATGCATCTGACTTAGATGACAAAGCACAATCACTTTTAAAAAATCATGAATCTTTCAAATCAGAGTTGGTGTCTATGACGCCACATGATTTGTCAGATGAAGAAGCATTACCTGTAGTTTGGCATGGTAAGGGACCAGGGATAGGCATAAGAGCATCTGCAGAATTATCTCAGATTCCATATTCATATGACGAGTCTTTAGAAGCGAAAGAAGTATTCCCAGAAGGTAAACTAGATGCTGATTTACAGCAAGTAGATCTTAGGACGACTAACAGTTGGAGACTTAAGATAGGAGAAATCAATCCTTCTGAAATGCTCGAAGTACAATTGGTAAATAGTGTTGCTCCTTTTGTCTTGATCAATAAGCTAGTAGAGTTGATGAAGCAAGACAATACGGGTAAAAAACACATCGTCAATGTCACCGCGATGGAAGGCAAGTTCTATAGATTTAAAAAAGAATCTAGACATCCTCATACAAACATGGCCAAAGCCGCTCTTAATATGATGACACATACTGCTGCTGGCGAGTTGGCTGAATATGGAATCTATATGAATGCCGTTGATACAGGTTGGGTTACAGATGAAGATCCGGATCAATTATCTAAGTTTAAGGAAGATGTGCATGACTTTCAGCCACCTTTAGATATAGTTGATGGTGCAGCTAGGATTTGTGATCCATTTATTGATGGTTCAAATACTGGGAAACATTGGTGTGGGCAGTTTTTGAAGGATTACTTTCCAATTGATTGGTAGGGGAGAAAGGAAACAAGAAAGGAAAATAAGGTCTCGCAAAGGTGCGGAGGGAGCTAAATGAGGGGTTATTTGCGCGCAGAGGCGCTGAGGTCGCAGAGTTTTTTAGTGGAAAGGGTATTCATCTTCGATGGCTCGAGCCACGGAGCAAAATCCCCCTTCGGAGGGGGTTAGGGGGTGGAAAGGCACTATATATAATTTTAGTACCAATCTAACCATCAGTAAAACTAAAGATTAAATGATTCACAAAAAAAAATGCACAGAATTCGTCAATTGATTCCTGTGCATTTTTTTATGGATTAAGGTTGATTAGAACTTTACGTCAACTGTTTTTTCTATTCCGTCTCTTATGTATCTTACATTACAATCGTCTCCTTTATCAAATTTGCTAAGCGCTTTCATCAGCATATCAATATTAAATGTATAATCATTATTGATTTGAAGGATTACATCACCAGTTTTAAGACCAGCTTTTTCAGCAACAGAGTCTTTTATTACATCATCAATCGTTACTCCCTCATCGTCGCTTATCATTACACCTAAAGTCACTTTGTTTGGACTTTCTATTTCGATTTTTACTTCTTTGTGTACTTTTGTGACGTCGTTATCACTTATGATGATCATTTTTTGGCCACCTTCGGTTTTGATTTCGTGCATTTCATGTAATTTGATCTTTTCAGCCATTTCAGCAGGCATCTCTCCTTCTCCGGCCCAAACGATCACTTCTTTTTTGCCATCATCATTTGTAGTTATGGTGTAAGTTGTAGTTTCTTTTCCATTTACTATTTTCTTTTCTATTTTGATGTCTTCTGTAGAAGTTTTAGATATAGTTTTTGTTCCTTTTTTGCTGCCTTCCATTGCCTTCTCGATTACCATTTCGATATCGATGCCTTCTAAGGTGCCATCTTTTTTCATTTCTTCAATAAGCTTGTCAGCTTCAGCTCCAGAGGCTTTTACTTTCTCAGTTGTTACTTTTCCGTTTTCGTCTTTCATCTTTTTGATGATGACTACTTTCTTAGTTTCTTCTTGCGAATAAGAAGAAAATGAGACAAATAACATAGCTAGAACAAGCACTAATGTATATTTCATAGTTTAGCGTTTTAATTTGTTGTTGCTACAAAATTAATGATATTTTTATATTTGAACAAATAATCTTCTTACCCAAGGTTTAACCTTCTAATCCTCCTCGTTCTTCTCTCTCCATTCCAATGGTGGTGCCCCAAATTCTTTCTTAAAGACTCTGGTAAAATAACTTGGATCACTGAAGCCACAATCATATGCAATAACTATAATACTTAATGTAGGATCTTTCAACATTCCTTTTGCTTTTTCGAGCCTGATTTGTCTGATGTATTTCACGGGAGTCATGCCGATGACTGCATTCAATTTTCTGCTAAATTGACTTTGACTAAAATGCAAATCTTTGGCTAAATCTTCTACACTGAGTCCAAAATCAGCTATCCTGGATTCTATCTTTTCTCGAACTTCGATTACAAATTCATCCAATTTTGGTGATGTCACTTCTTCGATAGTTTCGATTGGATCTACTACCTCATCTTTATTGAAACCAACTCGATAATGTGCTTGCAGTTGACGTCTTAATCTGAATAAATTCCTAATGGTAAGGAGCAACTCATCTGTATCAAATGGTTTTGATAAATAAGCATTCGCACCATATTCCAATCCTTCGATTTTACTTTCGAGATCGGCCTTTGCGGTAAGTATCACTACGGGAATGTGATTAGTCCGAGTATCTTGTTTGATTCTTTTGCACATCTCGAAACCATCCATGATGGGCATCATCACATCACTGACTATGAGATCAGGAATAGCCTCAACGGCCATCTCTAGGCCCTCAACACCGTTCGTTGCAACGATTAACTTATAGTCTCTTAAACAGGATGCCACGTAAGCCACTATATCTGCATTGTCCTCTACTAGGAGGATTACCTTCTCATCTTCTTTATGCGCACTTGTTTGTATTTCGGGTATGAGTGAAGGTGCTTTTGCTACTGTTTGCCTTTGCACATTGCTTGTAAATGCATCTGCATTAATATTGTGAGCCGATCTACCTATTGGGTTCAAATCTTGTAATGCACCTGTAGTGGGAAGCAATACTATAAATTCTGAGCCATGATCGCTTCCTGTAGGTGGACTCTGTACTGAGATTTTTCCATTCATTAGGAAGACCAATTCTTTGCACAGCGCTAGTCCTATTCCTGTCCCTTCGGATGTTCTATTGTCCTCACTTTCTATCTGATAAAAACGATCAAATACTTTATCCAGTTGATCAGGTAAGATTCCTTTCCCGGTGTCTTTTACTTTTAGGAGTAAGTCATTTTCTTGCTGCCTGACACTGACATATATATTACCTCCAGCGAGTGTGAATTTTATTGCATTAGAAATCAAATTAGAAAATATATGTCTGATCTTCTCGTCATCATAGATCATGTTTTTCTGATCCATATCTGATAAGAAATGTATTACTATATCTTTATTAGCCGCATAACCTACAAAGGAATCAGAAACATTTTTTAAGGTTTGGATGATATCTCCTTGCCTTGCATCCAACACCATTTTGCCGCTCTCAATTTTAGATAGATCTAGCATCCTGTTTACGAGCTGAAGTAAATTTTCACCGTTACGTTTGATCATATCCAGCCCTTCTGCCATATTTTGCTCTGTGCTGCCTTTGATCTGATCTACCATACCGATAATGATCGTCAGGGGCGTCCGGAATTCATGGGTAAGATTGGTATATAGTCTGGTCTTTAATAGGTCTAGTTCTTTCGCTTTTTCCGATTCACTTTTTTCAAATACGAGCTGTTGATTTAGTTTTGCTCTTGTTGTGATAAATTTATAATACTGCCAGAACAAAAATGTTCCAAAAACAGAATACATCAAGAATGCCCACCAAGTAAGCCACCAAGGGGGAAGCACATTTATTTTCAAATATGTGGTTTTATCATTCCATATACTATGACTGTTGCTACCTTGTAGTTCAAATGTATAATTGCCTGTGGGTAGATGAAGATAGGTAGCAGATCGGCTAGTACCTGTCTCGACCCATTCTTTATCAATAGGTTTTAATCTGTGTCGATATTTATTAATAGCTGGATTATTGAAATCTAAAGAGGCAAATTCAATACTAAGTATATCCTGTAAATGAGTCAGTTCTATTTCTTCCGTAAAAAGTATATCCTTATCAAGAAGTTTGGTGTCATCTGATGGAAGAATCTCCTTATTATCCACCATCAACTTCGTGATGAATACAGGTGGGATAAACTCTTCTGTAAGTATTTGCTTTGGATCAAAGATATTAAGTCCATTTATGCCGCCAAAAGCCAATTTGTTATCCGATAATTTCCTGAAAGAATTTGTGTTGAATTCACTCTCTTGCAAACCATCCGTTGAATTGAAATTTCTAAAATTGTACTCAATCTTTTCTTCAAATGTGTTTTTTTGAGAAAGACAAAATATTCCCTTATTTGTACTTCCCCATAAATTTGAAAATTGATCATTAAGGACTCCGTACACTACATCATTAGGCAATCCATCTTTGGTAGTAAATCTTTCAAAAGTTTCCGCTTCGATATCAAATTTGTTAAGTCCACCGCCTCGAGTACATATCCACATATATTTATCGGGAAAGATCGGATCATTCATAAAGTGAGTAACATAGTTATTACTCAAAGAATAATTGTCGCCCGTTACATTACTATATTTCTTCACCTTAGATATATCGTTCGTGAATGGGTCTAATTCGCATTTATAAAACCCAGATTCATATCCAAGCCATAATACATTATTGTCATAATGTATTGCAGTACCCATTTTATGATTAAATACTAATTGGGAGAAAGCCTCGTCGGAAATCACATTGCCATCTTGAAGACTTAGCATCTCTAATTTTGATCTTGAAGCATCTATTCTTATTACTAAACCGTCCTGACTAAGTATCCAAATATCCTCTTTTATTCCCTCTACCATTTTCTGCGAAACGAGGTGCCAAGGTGCTTCAATCTGGCTAGTTTTCTGATTTGAAGGATCGACAAAGAATATCCACTTTTCTACTCCCGAAATTTCATTTTCTATTTCACCTTTAATTATGACATTACCATTTTTCAACAATAACACATCACCAAGTAGTACGTCTCTTGATGGTATGCCAAACACCTTGAAATCAAAAGCTTTTCCTTCCAAATCGAACACTTGACCAGTATTCGATTTACAAATAAGCTTTTCTCCAGGTAGAGGGAATATCCCACTAATACTATTTCCGATAAGTTTATGATCGAAATTTAGCTTAGCAGGATTGTATTTTATAATACCGTATCCATTTGTACCGATCCAATATATACCGCTGTTATCTTTGAATACACATTTTTTTGCTAACGTTGAAATTGGTAGAGTTGTAATTTTATTTTGTGAAAATTGAGGAGTATTCAATTCAAAAGTATATTCCCAATTAGTAATAGAGACTGTTCCGTCTTTATTAATAGTGATGTCTGTAGAATTGCTCAACTCGTCCTCCATTGGATGTATATTGACACCATCAAAACTAATAGTTGGATCATTGATTCCTCCCAAAATCATAAGTCCATTTTTCAAAACGACACCATGATTAAATGTATAATTCTCAGCTGTTAATGAAAAACTTCTCGTATTGATATCAAATTTATAGAAACTATGCATTCCACCTACCCAAATACGACCTTCTAGATCCTTTACTATACCTTTTAGTTTACTGTTTGAATTTGCGGACTTATCAGCATGTTCCAATTGTTCTTGATCCGGTAGTTCTATTACTTCGACCTTAGGATTTTTATTTTCAATAAGAAATGACTCATCGAGGGTAAACCTATTTATAACCCTATTTTCCACAGCAACTATAAATTCGTCTTTTGCAATTTCTACTACTGATGCCACGCTATTGCCAGAAAGACTATTGGCATCTGTGGGATCATGATATATGCGTTGGAACTTACCAAGATGTTTGTTGTAGATATTGATTCCTGCATTAGGAGTAATTGCCCATAATCTGCTGGAAGAGTCAATGAACAATTTGGTTACTAGATTTGCTGATATAGATTCAGGATCTTGAGGATCATTTGTAAATGCTTTGAATGTATAACCATCATACCTATTCAAACCGTCCAAAGTAGCAAACCATAAAAAGCCCTCGTCATCTTGAATGATATCGAAGACAAGTCCCTGAGAAAGTCCATGTTCTGTAGTAATGAATTCTCCAGATTCTTGTATTTGAGCAAAACTGGGTGAACTAAAGCGTAAGATGCAAAGCAGAATGAATATCAGTTGTTTTTGTAATTGTCTATTTTGGGAAATAACTGCCAATACTATGTCCGCCCAAGTACTTGCAAATTCACTTTTAAAAGAATCCTGCATGTTCAAAGAAGGAACCCCCATGGGCTTACTGCAAATGCTTCTATTTTTTTTGGAGGACATTTTACAATTATTCAATAACTAAATAGGTGAGTATGACACCCTATAAAAACCTACTTTCAGATTTATAAATGTATTACTTAATTATCAGTCATGATAGCAAATGCTGTTTTTGTCCTATCAAACATTCAAAATATCCTAGCTGCTTTTGACGGTTTACATCTTTGATCAATAATACAATAAGTTCCACTTAAGAACATATTTCACTGATTATCAATCATTAAGAACGGAATGTTGAGTACATGAAATATACACATAACACATACTGGGCTAAGTGTGGTTAAATGACAGCGATTCAGAGCGAGTTAAAAAAATAAGGTGAGCTAATTCTAGAAATATATGGGCATAGCGCTGCCACAGAATGGAGTGTTGAGATAGTAAGAAATGTCTAATTCAATAATAATAGTGTAAAAGAGTACTGGGCGATATTGCCACAGTTCTATTATCATTAATTCAGAATCTCAGGTTGTATTTTTGCTTTAGGGCTATTGGTGTATATTCTTTTAGGAGTCGCAGTAGTGCGTGAAAATCTGTCCATACCATCCTTATTGTTCCGTATTTATGGGCTACAGAATCTTTCGCCTTTGTAATTAATTGCATGATTAAATGGGCTATCTGTAGACAGGTATAAAAGTTTTTCATCGCATATAGATCATTACGGTTCATCTTATGGTGCATTTTCAAAGTACCATTTTTCTGTTCGTTAAATCCTTCGTTTTCTATTTTCCACCTGAGTCGCCCTGCATCGAATAATGCCTTTACTGTGGCTGCCTCAACTTTCAAAGAAGTCATGAATACGCATTTAGTGTATTGGTCCTCTACCTCCGGTCTAGTAGATATGGTGTACTTTTCCCCTTTTAGATACCATACCTCGAGATCTTTTTGCATTAATGGTTTATCGGAATGATCTAAAATATATTCTTCTCTTGTACAGCTATTTGGAAACTCGATATATTTTTTTGTCTTGAGTTCATTACTATCTCTACGCATGGCTATTTCATCTTGCAGATTATATTTCGTTTTGTCTTTCCATACTATGATGGACTCCCAGTTGTATAATCGTATTTGATCCTGAATTGGATATTTGAGAAATAAGCCATCCATGACTATACAGATTGGTAGTCTTTGATATTGCTTATGTAGTTTTGATAGCAGGCGCAAAGTAGCTTTATACTCACAATCCTGTTTGTTTGCTCCATCTTCATTCAGTATCCATTCTGTACCCATAGATATACTGAAACCATTAGCGCATATGAGGTTCGCTTCTTCAACACTTTGACTGTAGGTTACTTTTCCATTTTTTGAGGTCTTGTACGGACTTCCAGCATACAG
>JBLHWH010000047.1:0-34395 GCA_047628935.1 Halioglobus sp.
CCCTAGGCCATAAAACAGTAGTCGCTGACCGATCAGCCTCAGTAATAATATAGATACGATCTCCATGAACCGAATGAGACTCACTACACTGATAAACTGAAAAGATACGACGACCAGTAATCAGAGCCAGCTCATTGCTCTCGTGATCCTCCTCACTGACCTCACCCCAATCACCAGCCTCATGCCTCATAAGTGAAGTATAAACGAAAGTGTGAAATGAAAGATCAGAAGTCATAAGAGACTTAATGGATGAAGTAACGAGAACCTGCCCCATAGGGAATGAAGATGTAAGCATAATGTAAAGTATATATAAGTAAGAAAATGTATGACGCTGCATACTATCGATGCAATGCCAGGGAAGAGAAATACATATGCAAGGTGGATCGCCGACGAAGGAGGTGCTAGGACTTGCAAAGTCCAGACCTTTCAGATGCAGAGCTCTGTACCTACTTTAAAATTATAATTGTATGTAGTAAAAAACTGGATCTTGGTGAATCGTTTATTCCTTCTTATTATTCAGGTTTGAAGCTTACGTTTCTCCAAAACGTTGTGCCTATGCAGATGACTAGTGTGTAAAATAAAATCTGTCGTTTCCATTTTGAACCGGTTAGACATCCCACGAATCTGACAATTCGTTATCATGTCTTAGCTTGCTTTTTGGCAAAACGCTGTGCCTACTTTCGCATTAGAATTGTGAGTAGTAAGTTAAGGATTAAGAGAAGTTACAAAAGAGCATGACCAAGACTGGAGTTTATATTCTAGTTTTTAGTTTGATTATTTTCAGTGAGTTATAATATCTTTTAAAATTCAACTCACCGAAGAGCTCCCGTAAGAAATGATTTGAATTATTGTCAAATGACTAACTTAAAGATAAAGAAAATAGTGTAGAGGTGCAAAGTAAAAAGGTAAAGGGCACCAGGATTCGAACCTGGGACCTTCCCGCCATAGCGGGATGCGCTACAGCATTGACTAAAACCAAAAAGAGCCCAACAAATTAATGTTGAACTCTTAAGTAGTCGGGGCACCAGGATTCGAACCTGGGACCCCCTGTTCCCAAAACAGGTGCGCTAACCGGGCTGCGCTATGCCCCGAAACTATTCTTTAAGGTGATAGATTACCTTGTATTTTATATCTTCTGTAAGACATACTGGCGGAGACGGAGGGATTCGAACCCACGGTACCTGTTTCCAAGTACGCCGATTTAGCAAACCGGTACTTTCAGCCTCTCAGTCACGTCTCCATTATTTTTCAATTACTATAACTTACATTCTTTTCGTAAGCGAGTGCAAATATAGAATTCATTCCGTATTAATACAACCTAATTTCATAAAAAAATCAAAGAGTTTTGTCTCTTTATTGTATCTGTTTGATAATGAAAGGGTTCGTTAGTAAATTATATTTTCACTAAAGTGATACATGATATATCAAAGGCCTAAATCTTGTATATATAGTCTAATTACTACCAATTTTATCACCGACTCGTTTCATGATTCTAATGTGCTTTTTCTTAAATTTCTAAAATTTAATCCTACTATTTGTAATTCACCAGCATGAATTTAAGATTCCAATTCCTATTTTAGCAAAAACATAAAATTGGAATGAGCAAAAACAAAACTTCTTATTGTACTTTAACTGTCGCTTTAGCAGGATTTTTATTCGGATTTGATACCGTAGTAATTTCTGGAGCAAACCAACCAATCAAAGAGATTTGGGATACGGTCTCGATCCATCCATTGTTTCATGGTCTATTTATTATGTCTATGGCATTATGGGGGACAGTATTGGGTGCATTATTCGGAGGGATTCCAACAGATAAGTTTGGTAGGAAGAAAACCTTAATGTGGATAGGAATACTTTATGCGTTGTCTGCACTAGGATCAGCAATAGCTTGGGATCCATATTCTTTTTCTTTCTTTCGATTTGTAGGAGGTTTAGGCGTTGGGGCGAGTACTGTCGCTGTACCTGTCTATTTATCTGAAGTTTCCAATTCTGATAATAGAGGTAGTGTAGTTGCGAGATATCAGTTCATGATTGTGTTTGGAATATTTATCGCCTTCTTTAGTAATTATTTATTGAAAGGAGTCGGAGGGGGTGCTGATTGGAGGATAATGCTCGGAGTAGAAGCGATACCTGCGATTATTTATACAATATTTGTAATGGGTGTCCCCAAAAGTCCAAGATGGCTGTTTTTATATGATAGCGATGAATCATCAGCTAGGTCTGTAATGGAACAACTTGGAGTAAGCAATATAGATTCTGAGATAAATGCCATGAAGGATGCTATAAAAATTACAGTATTATCATCAAATGGGCTTTTCAGTGGAAAGTATTCGTTGCCTATAACTTTAGCTTTTTTACTTGCTTTTTTCAATCAACTGTCAGGTATCAATTTTGTTTTATACTACGCTCCTGAAATACTAGAAAAAGCAGGTTTGGCGGGCAAAGAATCACTAGGAAGTTCTATTTCAATAGGAGCGGTAAATTTAGTCTTTACAATGGTTGGAATTTATCTTATTGATAAGCTAGGTAGAAAAACATTGATGCTCTATGGATCTATTGGGTATATAATTAGTTTGTGTATGGTGGCATATGCATTTTACTCTGGAGCTGGTTCATTATTCTTGCTATTCTTCATTTGTATGTTTATCGCATCTCACGCTATTGGTCAAGGTGCTGTTATTTGGGTATTCCTATCCGAGATATTCCCTACTAAAGTGAGAGCATTGGGACAGTCATTTGGAAGTGGCACCCACTGGGTATTTGCAGCGATTATAACCTTAGTTACGCCATTCTTCTTAGATTCTGAAAAAGGGATATTTAAAGATAATCCATGGCCTATTTTTGCATTCTTTGCAGGCTTTATGGTTTTGCAACTATTGTTTGTTGTCTTCTTGATGCCTGAAACTAAAGGGAAATCCTTGGAGGAACTCGAAATTCAGTTTACTAAAAAGTAATTCTATGATTTAGTCAGTTTACTAAAATAAAACAGTTGTCTCTCGTTAAGACAGACAGCTGTTTTGTAATAATACTGGGTAAGATTTACACTACTGAATTCAATAAACCAATCAAATCATCTTGTACTGATTGCTGCTTATCTTTCGCATACCATGTGTGCAGAGGAGTATTGTACGCTTCTCCTTTTGTAAGAAGCGATTTTACAAGCTTCTGAGCTTCTTCTGGTCTAGGACCATATGTGCTTATCAATTTATTATCATTGTCCAATTGAATAAGAATAGGAATCGATCTGCTTCGACCGTCTGTTAAGTGTGCATCAATAAGTTCTTCGTTTTCATCTCTATACGTGAACCTTAAATTGATTTTCCCATTGCTAGCTTCTGCTACTTTATTGATAATCGGATTTATTTGAGAAGCATCTCCGCACCAGTGCTCTGTGATCACTAGCCAAGTGATAGGATTTTCTAATTGTTCTATTGCAGTAATTAGATCAGCACTAAGTTTCAATTTTCTATCAAGACGAGATTGACGACTCCAGTTTTGAGGGAGGTATTGAGCAAATTTACTCTCTTCGCCTATTGCAATTTCTGCTTCGAAATTTTTAAGGTACGCTTCATAACTTATTGCATTTTCGAAATACGTTTTATAGTCTAATGTCTGTCTTTGTGTTTGTCTTGTCATTTTATGTTGATTTCAATTGTTGTAAATTATTAAGACAAATATACTTGCCATTTAGATTCAAATGATAGGACGAACTTCCCCTATTGCTTAATAATTTTCCCTTCAAGACCTTATAAATGATATTATTAACGGGATTGACGAATTCTAAATATTCGAGGTTATATATTGGCAAGCCCATTATTATATATTAATTTGATATTTGAAACCTTTTTATTAAGATCAATTTAGATTTCATCCCATTGAAATCTAAAATTTAAATAACCTCAATAAAACCTTATTTGATGAAAAAGCCTTTCGGTCGCATTATCACGGTCATGTTCGAAAACCAATACAGAAATTATGTGATTCAAGATCCGTTTCTAAAGAAGTTAGCTTCAGCAGGAGCGGATATGACAAATTACTTCGGAGTATTTCATCCATCCCAAACTAATTACCTTGCTTCTTTAGCGGGAGATATATGTGCAGTGACCAATGATGATCCACCGACTTCATCATTAATGCAAAAGACTTTAGTCGCTCTATTAGAAAACAAAAATGTATCATGGAAAGCTTATATGGAGGCATATCCTAATGAACCATGGAATCCTGCATGGGAAAATCCCAATTACCCAAAAAGCGAACAACCCATAAATGAATATCCTCCTTCAGACGGTGATGACCTATCGCGTTATTTTAGAAAGCATAACGCTTTTGCTTCGTTTCACAATATTCAAATTGATGAGGCTAGATGGTCTAAAGTTGTAAATGATTTTGATTTTTGGAATGATGTAAAAAATGAAAAATTACCAGAATACAGTTGGTTTACACCTGATATTTGGAATGACGGTCATTATTTATACAATACTCACATTGATACTAATCCTAGAACGCAATTGGTTCCTCAATTATCAGTATGGTTGGAACATGTTTTTCTTGGGGATATAGATGCGTCTAAATTATAAGGTGCTACTTCTTCTGGATTAGATAAATTAGGATTGAACCTTGATATCGATTTATTACTTAACGACCCACAAAAAGCATGGCAACAATCAAACGCACCATCGGGTACACTTATCGTTGTTACTTTTGATGAATCAGACTTTAATGCTTTGGGTTTCGATACTAGTTATGATGGTCCGAATCAAATATGTACTGTTTTGTTGGGTGGTATGATAGCTCCAGGGACAGTAGTTTCAACTCCATATAATCACTACAATCTCATAAGAACCGTAGAAGAGAATTTTTCTTTAGGTTCTTTAATGAAAAATGATTTCGGCGCAAACTATTTTAGGTTTTTGTGGGATGAATACTTTGCTTGGAATGATCCAACAGATACATCTATTATTGCTGGGGATAAATTAGCAATATCTCAAGGGGTTAAGGGTTTACATATGGTGTTTGCTGATACCGATGGTAATTTATTTGATAGTATTATGTCAAATTCAGAATGGTCAAATGTATGTCCACTCAGTATAAATATATTAGGAGCAATTGCAATGACAACAATAGAAGGTCCTGATGGTGAACTATTAATGTCGACCTATGACTTACAACTTATGCAATGGTCAGACTTTTTATCTACTGGGCAGTTTACCTTGGGTAGCTTTGCTTTGACAACTTTTCTCGATATGGCTGATTCTACGACAAGAATGATGTTATGCTGGACTTCGGGGGATGGATTTATTCAGTCTATGATCGGAGATAGTTCTGATTTCTCAGGAGAGGTTGTTCCCGTAAATCAGTTGACAGACGGAGCAATGTCGATGGCTCAAGTAGGCGCTTCCTTATTTCTAGTTTATAAAGAAAGAAATACTAGAAAAATGAGAATGACTTCATAAAACGTCGGGCCTTTTAATTCATTTGACGCTTTAAATTTTCAAGGAGATCCAGATCCTGTAAAAAATACTACGCTACATAAATGGTAGGTACAAGATTTTTTAGTTGGTCATTTCTCAAATAAAATGGGAGCTTTGGCAAATGAGTATCAGAACTTAGGTAATATGGCTCTTGGTACTTTAGACGGTGAGACGCACCTAGTCCATAGAGGTGGATATGCAGATCTTTCTACTGCATATACCGAGATTTTTGGTTTGACTGGAATATACTCAGCGGCTAATCAGACTACAAATGGATATGGTACTTTGAATCAAGCGGGATGGACTATCGAGTCAGAACTTCCAGATGTAGTTATTAGTCCTATTAGTCCTGTTGCTATGTGTTCTTATAATTCTCAAGTATTCCTAGCTTGGGTTGATTCTGGAAGTAATACGATCAAGTATAAGGTGGGAGAATATGTTTAAAGCTAATTTGACAATTTATACCATTTCTGTTTTGATATTGCGTATGGAGATATGATGTAATGCCAATAGGTAGGAGTGATTTACGCAGTAGATAACCGGACTATTGAAACAGCAAACACTCGTTCTTTGGTTCGTCCTGACTGTAAACGTGAGGATGAACGCCAGTCGAGGCGAGCGACAATATTAGTTTGAAAATCAATACACCGGTATTACTTAAAAAGTACAGTAAACGGAGTTCGTAATCAGAAGAAGAAAGATATAATTTATGTTAAACGAGTAATATATAATATCTGAATATTCCTATATGTAATTAAAAAAGCGGTGGATAATTAATCCGCCGCTTTTTTAATATTTATTTAATAAATATACAGCTTACTCTATTCCCTTCTCCTCCATAATATCAGCTGTGCTGACATTAGGAGTTTGCTCATTTTTTTGATCTTTGATATCAATCACACCTAATTCTTCATCTAACTCATCTATTTCGTACTTCAGATTATTGATGATAAATTTCTGTCGTTGAGGAGTGTTTTTACCCATATAATATCCTAGGATATCTTCGATACTCGTAGATTCTTGGAGTAGCACCTGATCAAGTCTGATGTCTTCTCCAATAAATCCCCCAAACTCAGAAGGGGAGATCTCTCCTAGGCCCTTAAATCGAGTGATTTCTGGTTTCCCTCTAAGAGCATTAATTGCTTCTTGTTTTTCTTTAGAATCGTAACAATAGAACGTCTTTGATTTATCTCTGACTCTAAACAACGGAGTGTTTAAAATATAGAGGTGACGTTGACGTACTAAATCAGGAAAGAACTGCAAAAAGAAAGTCAGTAATAACAATCTAATGTGCATTCCATCTACATCGGCATCAGTGGCGATTACTACTCTGGCATATCTTAAATTATCTATTCCGTCTTCTATATCTAATGCATGTTGAAGAAGATTAAGCTCTTCATTCTGGTACACTATCTTTTTCGACATGCCATAACAGTTTAGGGGCTTACCTCTAAGACTAAATACAGCTTGTTTTTGAACATCTCTTGCCTTTGTGATCGATCCACTGGCAGAGTCTCCCTCGGTGATAAAAATAGTAGTTCCCATTCTATCTTCCAATGCGGTCTTTTTCTCTTTATCAGTAAGGTGAAGTCTACAATCTCTTAGCTTTTTGTTATGAATGTTAGCTTTTTTAGCGCGTTGATTGGCTAGAGTTTTTATGCCCGCTATTTCCTTTCTTTCTCTTTCTGATTGCTGGATACGCTTCAGAAGAGCATCAGCTGCTTCTTTGTTTTGATGAAGAAAATTATCTAGATTGTTTTTTAAGAAATCTAAGATGAAAGCCTTTACTGTTGGACTGTTAGGTCCTATGGTAAGTGATCCTAATTTTGTTTTTGTTTGTGACTCAAATATCGGCTCTTCAACTCTGATTGATACTGCGCCAATAATCGATGCATGGATATCTTTACTGTCGAAACTCTTCCCATAGTGATTTCTTACAGTAGAAACAATAGCTTCTCTGAATGCTTGCAAGTGTGTCCCGCCCTGAGTTGTATTTTGTCCATTTACGAATGAGTAATACTCTTCACCATATTGCTGGCCGTGTGTAAGAGCAATCTCAATATCATCTCCTGAAAGATGAATGATAGGGTAGCGTAGGTGCTCTGCATTTGTCTTTTTTTCTAATAAATCAAGTAATCCATTTTTAGAATAGATTGACTTGTTATTGAAGTTTATTCTTAGGCCAGCATTGAGGTAGGCATAGTTCCATAGTTGATTTTCAACGTAGTCCGATCTATATTTATAGTTTTTGAATATCGTGTTGTCAGGTTCAAACTCTACGAGCGTGCCGTTTGTATCTTCTGCCTTTATTATTTTGGATTCTTGATCAAGAACACCTCTTGAGAATTCTGCGCGCTTGGTTTGACCTTCCCTAAAAGCCTGTACTTTGAAGTAAGATGATAATGCATTTACAGCTTTTGTACCAACACCGTTAAGACCTACAGATTTTTTGAATGCTTTAGAGTCATATTTTCCACCTGTGTTCATCTTGGAAACACAATCCACTACTTTACCTAATGGAATTCCTCTACCAAAATCTCTAACAGAAACTCGGCCATCTTCGATTTTGAGCTCAATCTTTTTACCATGCCCCATGACATATTCATCGATACAGTTATCAATGACTTCCTTGACTAGAATGTAAATTCCGTCATCAATATGAGAACCATCACCTAACTTCCCAATGTACATACCAGGACGAAGCCTTATGTGCTCTTTCCAGTCGAGTGATTTTATATTATCCTCCGTATATTTTACCTCTGCCATGCTGACCTCGTTTTACGTCTAACTACGAATAAGATACAAAAATAATAAAAACATATTATAAATTTTAATCATTTGAATTAAGTACGAAACAAATAATTTTACCATTAAATGAAATTGGTAACCTTATCCCATAAAAGAGAAAGCAACTATAACGATTTAGTCATAGTTGCTTTTTTATACTATTGTTTTTATTAGTTGCTTGAACTTAGTTGCATGAACTTAGTTGTCTGAAGATCTAATATGCTCTTAATTGTTTGATAATCAGAGGTTTTATTTCTTCACAAGATCAAATGTATAATCTAAAACAAATAAATATTGACTGTCAGATATAGGGTTTATGTTTTTTAAATATATATCTACATCTACTGTTTCTGACGCTTCTTTTTCGGTGCTATCAAATATAACATCAATAGTACCTTTTTCTCCTACGTTTATAGGTCCTCTTGTCCAGTCTAGGGTGGTACAGTCACAGCCAGAGACTATTTCTATTTCTATTACATCTGTTCCTGTATTCTCGAAGTTGTATTTAAAGGTCTTCTTTTCACCCTTAACAACGTCACCTAATAGATGATGTTCTTTATCAAAAGTGATATCAACAGCGGTAGTTTGTGCTGATAAAGCCAATGATCCAAAAAGTATTGTAAACATTAAAAAGATATCTTTCATAATTATTATACGGCTGTCTATTTATTAAGTAACGCAATATTGAAGAATATATCCCAATTACTATTTTAAATTCTTGTTAAATGATTAGTCAAAGAAAAAAAATCAGAACAGAAAATGACTTTAGTTCTTTGTGATTAACACCTTCAATAATTTAATCTGATTCTTACTTTCTAGCTTAATATAGTACAGTCCATCATGCAAAGCTGAGACATCAAAAAGATATCTGCTATTTATATTTGTAGCGGAAGCATCTACTTTTCGTCCATTAAGATCATATATAGAAGGAAGATTATTCAACTTTTGCTTATTATCTAATTCTATAGTCAAATAATTACTTGCTGGATTAGGATACAAAGTCGCATTAATTAGAATCTCTTCTATATTTGAAATGACGCCTACTACAAAAGGACTAATGAATTTAATGCATCCATTTTCGTCTGTCAAGATAACACCATATGTTCCTGGCAAAAGGTTCTCAAAATCCTCAAGTCCGATAAGTTGCCCAAAAGCATCTGTATACGCTATTGATACGGCTCCTATTCCACCTTGGATATCAAAGCTTATGCTACCATCCTCTGTTTCCGAAGTACTAGCATCGGTTATAATTATGTTATCAACGGATAGTTCTACGGGTTCAATTATTTCTATATCAACTATTTGCAATAGACATCCATTTGCATCAGTAATGGTTACAGAATACAAACCAGCTACAAGACTGTCCACTGAAGATGATGTGCTCCCAGTACTCCATTCATAGGTAATAGGTTCTACTGCTCCATCCAGAGTGATATCAATAGATCCATCCTGAACACCTGCGCAAGAAATATTAGAAATATCTGCCATTGATGAAATATTACAATCTCCATTATTTATAACTACAGAAGCTTCTATTGAACAACCACTTGCGTCTGATATTATTAAAGTGTAAATGCCTGGCATAAGATCAGCTATAGAGGATGTCGTTCCACCATTGCTCCACAGGTAACTATATGGTTCTATTCCATTTTGTGGATTTGCAACTGCCATGCCATCATTAGCTCCATTTTCAGATACATCCACTGATGTTATATTAGGATCAATTTCTAATGGACCATTTAATGAAAATACGAGTGTCTTACTACAATTGTTGGTGTCAGTTACAATTACACTATAATCTCCTATGGCTAAATTGTCAATTGTTTCAGTTACGCTACCATCTATCCATAAATAAGAATAGCTACCAGCCCCACCTGAAGCCGAAATCGTAATACTTCCATCATTGCTATCAAAGCAAGTCGGCATAGTTTCAGTTGATATAGCTTCTATCTCAGATGGATCATCAAGCGTAAATGAAGCATCATTGACACATCCACTAGTGTCAGTAACAGAAACAGAATAGTCTCCTTCTTCTAGGTTTGAAATTGTAGATGTAGAATCTCCAGTATTCCATTGGTAAATTAACTCCCCAATTCCACCAGTAGCTGCTATTATAATCATACCAGTGGAGTCTCCAGGGCAATTGGGAGTGCTCGTACTAACAATGTCTATTATAATTGGATCCGGTTCTTCAATTACGAATTGGATTTCATCAACACAATCTAATGTATCACTTATTGATACACTATATAGACCAGGGACAAGATTAGATATAGTCGCGTCTGTAGATCCTATACTCCAAACGTATGTCAATGTTCCAGTGCCACCTGTAGGTGCTATAGTTATAGATCCATCTTGTGCACCATCACAACTTATATGTGTTATGGTTTCATTAGCTGAATAAGGGAGTGGTTCTGAAATCTCTATAGTTATTTCACCAGTACAGCTCCCAATATCTGTTACAGTTATACTATATGATCCAGCAGTAAGATCTGTCTCGGTTGCATTTGTTCCGCCATTAGACCACAGATATGTATATGTACCTACACCACCATCCGCTGATATAGTCGCAGAACCTGTATTTCCTTCATTACATTCATTGTTGATCACATCATTAGCAGCTATTGAGAGTCCTTCATTTTCTGTAAGTGTCACTTCTGTCTCTGATGTACATTCATTAGTATCTGAAACGGTAACAGAATATACACCAGTGGCTATATTGGTTAATACTGCATTGGTTGATGCATCATTCCATAAATAAGTATAACCTGGTGTGCCTCCGACTCCAAATGCAGATAAGGTTCCATCTGCATTGCCACAATTAGGTTGTGTAGTGACTACGATACCTGCGGTAACTGCCGTAGCGGGTTCGATTATATCAATGGAATCAGTAATTGTACAGTCGTTTTCATCGGTAGCCGTTACAAAATATGAACCTGCCATTAAGTTTGATTGAGTTGCATCAGTACTCCCATTTGACCATGCATAACTAATAGACCCTGTTCCTCCACTTGCGGATGCAGTAGCCGACCCGTCTGTGCCTCCGAAGCAATTTGCTTCAGTTGATGTTAGCGTGAGATCTAATCCTGTTGGCTCTCCAAGAGTTATATTTATTTCATTGTTACATCCTTCACTATCAAATACTTCTACTGTATATGAGCCTGCTGGAATATCTGATAATGTTCCTTCATTTGCAACGCCCACACCTGTCAACCAAGTATAAGAGAACCCTCCATTTCCTCCAGTTGCTTCTACTGATATACTGCCGTCTGAGTCACCATTACAACTAGGCATTGTAAGGTTAGTCGTATTTATGACAATAGGTTGCGGCTCATTTATAACCACCATTGTAATTTCTTGACAATTATTTACATCTGATACAGTGACACTATATATACCTGCAAATAAATTGTTTTGTATGGCTCCAGTTATTCCATTGCCCCAATCATATGTAAAACCACCATTCCCACTAGTTGCCAATACTTCTGCTGTTCCAGAACTAGCACCGTTACAAATTGCATCAGATTGGGAAATAATATTTAATACGATAGGGTCAGGGAATTCTATGAAAAGGGGGACGATTATACTTGTATTACTATCGTCAGTTACAGTTACTTCTTGCTGACCACCAGCAAGCATTGTTGCAGTTGCAGTAGTTTCTCCATTATCCCAGAGATAAGAGTAGTTTCCGCTTCCTCCCATCGCTAATACAGTAGCTGTGCCGTCATTCGAGTCACTACAAGAGGTAGTGAATTGATTAGTAATTTCAGCGGTGAGAGGGTCCCCACCTGAGGATATAACAGTCGCTACACTCGTAGCTACAAATTTGTCATTACTATTTCCATTTGCACCATTAGCGATTATACTTGCACCGTAGACTGTTATATCACCTGTTGCAGAAGCTGGAGCTGTCCAATCAACATTATAAGTGACTACGTTGGAAGAGAAATTCTTTGCTGGTTGATGGCCAATATAAGATTTACCAGCTGCTGTTTTTACCTCTTCATTTGTTTCTGTGGCAGGCACCGTAAATGTTCCTCCATTGGCCAAGTTAGCTTTCAGAGATACCATTTGGAATCCAGCTCTCACAGCACTTCCCGCAGTATTTGTTATTGTAACAGTAAGGGGGTATGTTTCATTTGGATTTACAGCGGATGGTAGTCCAGAGATCTCTATTGTTCCGTCAAGACCTCCTCCAGGACTATGGCATTGGGTACATGCGCTATCATTGGGAGCTCCAGTATAACCACCTGTGCTAGATGTAGGGTGAGAGCCGCTGAAAGCAAAAAGGATTAGTGCGCAGAAAATTGAAAATCCAATTGTTGCTTTTTTATTGAGGTATCTCTTCATATCAATTTTTATTAAAATTAAGATTGCAATATAATAATTCGTAATGTATTAAACGCTACTAATTAATCAAATGAATTTAATTCTAGGTAAATTCTATCCCCTCCACCATGACCAAGGTCAATTTAAATATCAGCTAAAACATACAAGTATTTGCTGAATAATAATTTGTTACACTAGACTAGCTCATCGCAAATAAGCATTTAATTATACTACAAATATCATAATTACAACATCTAATGACTACTACAAAATCGACAATTGCTTTCACAAAAACGACAAATTAGTGGATTTCGTAGTAAATACTGAGGCTCATCTGACTTCGTCAGGAAATAGTGAGACTTTTGTGTCTGAGTGATTTATCATGTAAAATGGGGTGTAAAACATAATGCAAAATTTTCTATTTTTAAAGCGGCAATAGTGAATGTACACCTATTTTGAGTGTCTGTCACTTATGACTTAGTCTGACATTCAGGTTTTGATGCAAAAAAAATAGTTACATTACTTAGAGCGAACAAATCAATACAGAGCAGTATCAAAAGTGCACTCAAGACAAAAATGTAAGACAATATATGAGATGCCAGACATTAACGCCAAACTACCAATCACCTCTGCCAGTAAAATGGCCTTCATGCTTTCAAGTGTGAACTGAATACCTTACGTAGCAAGATCAAAATCAAATACTTACAATATGCAACACTCTGTGAGCCCTTTTTTAGGTTGTATTAAAGTACAAAACGCCAATAAACGCTGCCAAGTGCATTTGTAATAGTTCAAGGTGCAGGCTAAGTCAAAAGATTAAGTATCTTTCAAGTTCTTGAACTTTTATTATCCCAATATGGATACTAATGAGACTAAAAACATAGTTGATGAAGCTGTTCAATAATAGAATAAATTGTTAATACCATCCTAGAATGATGAACCGTCAATGATAATGCTGAATTTGGATTTCAATAAAGAATACAATATGTTTTGTTTTACCGAAAGAATGTCAAAATTAACATTGTTTATCTGCATGACCATCTTAATTACTTCTTGTCATCAACAAGCCGATGAAAAAAATAAGGTAGCTGTATTGTCTCAAAAGGTAGAGGTACCCGTTGACATAATTGTTGGTGCTCAGAATGTAGCCGAATATCATCCTCTTCTCGAAGGGAAGACGGTTGGAATGGTCGTGAATCAAACGAGTGTAATCGATGGAGAGCATTTAGTAGATTCATTACTGAAGTTAGGTGTGAATATCAAGATGATTTTTGCTCCAGAGCATGGGTTTAGAGGTGAAGCGGATGCAGGTGAACAAATAAAGGACAGTAAAGATGCTCAGACAGGAATTCCTGTTGTATCTCTTTATGGTAAAAAGAAGAAGCCAGTAAAGGATGATTTAGCGGGGATTGATGTAATCGTTTTTGATATTCAAGATGTAGGCGCTAGGTTCTACACTTATATCTCATCTCTTCATTATGTGATGGAGGCTTGCGCCGAAAACGGAATTCCTATTATCGTGTTAGATAGACCAAATCCGAATGGGCACTATGTCGACGGACCAATCCTAGAGAAGAAATACAAGTCCTTTGTAGGCATGCATCCAGTACCAGTAGTTTATGGAATGACAATCGGAGAATATGCCCAGATGATAAATGGTGAAGGATGGTTGGACAATGGAGCTAAAGCAGAACTTACTATAATAAAGAATAGGGAATACACACGCGACACGTATTTTAATCTCCCCATAAAGCCCTCACCAAATCTGCCAAATATCCAATCTATATTCCTGTATCCTTCACTATGCTTTTTCGAAGGGACGATGATGAGTGTTGGTCGTGGTACGAATACACAGTTTCAAGTAATGGGACATCCTAATTATGAAGGAGGTGACTATACATTTACTCCTATAACTGGGCCGGGTGCAAAATATCCAAAGCATGAAAACAAAGTATGCAGGGGGCGAGATCTTACAAAATTACCCAAAGGCGTACTACATGAACTTGGTCGACTCGACCTTTCATATTTGATAGAGAGTTACAACAATTTGAAACATCAAGATATCCCATTTTTTAACGATAATAACTTCTTTGAGAAGTTGGCGGGTACGTTGGATTTACGAACTCAGATTAAGGCTGGGAAGACGGAGGAGGTGATTAGAGCTACTTGGCAGGATGGGTTGGTTGAGTTTGAGAAGGTGAGGGGGCAGTATTTGTTGTATGAATGACTAGCTGATAAAGATGAGAGAGTTAGAAGTAATTACACGATGCTATAAACGAATTAATAACAGGATATTAATTTCTTTGGGAGGTCCATTTAATAATCATCGAGGGAAAATGAGGTGTGATAGTAATAATATTTTTCTTGGTTTTCGTTTTTCAAGTTGTCGCTTATTTGTTTGTAGATAGAAGAAATTATAAATATGGAAAAAGACTTAATTTTTTATTAGTGTTGATAAGTCATCTGTTCTTTTTCCATGGTTTTTCTTTCCAGAGCCGAATACTAATTCCAATGGAGCGAATTGTGGAATGCCAGCATTGGGAATAAAGTTAGCCTTTGGGGTTATTGGTGGAGGTGCAACAATATTTATTCATGTGATTTTTTTTTAGAAAATTTTAAAGTAGAAAAATCAATTCTTCAGTTTTAACAACCATTTAACCCATCCAACAGTTACATTTGCGCCTGAGTATTGTCATTATAGCGTTTAGGACAATCAATAAAATAATTATTATGAGAAATATATATCACGTATTTGCACTTTCATTATTTGCTTTTGCTGCAATGGGACAATCTATGACAACAGCCGCAGATAGCGACCCTGCAGCAAAAAAGATATTGGACAAACTCAAAAAAGAGTACGACACCTATAAATCTATGGAAGTCAATTTTGATTTGATCATGGAATTACCGGGTCAAGAGGCTGAGACGCAGAAAGGTAAAGTGATACAGCAAGATGAAATGTATTTTATGAATATGACTGATAGAGCAATCTACTCAAATACGGAGTATGTATGGTTGCATATCAAAAAAAATAACGAAGTGCAGATCAATGATGCAGATATGGGAGATGAAGAAAATATGCTCTCCCCTAAAGATATGTTGAAACTTTATGAGTCAGGAGAGTTTGTTTATATGATTACTGCAGAGCCATTATTAGATGGAAAAAAAGTCACGCAAATAGAATTTAAGCCATTAGACAGGGATAGTGAATTCTCAAAAATGGTATTATATGTGGATAAAAAAACTAGCGAAATGGCACAAATGAAGGTTTTTTCTAAAGATGGAGGCCGATATACTTTAAAAATTAACGATATTGTGGCAAATAAGACATATACGTTGGAGACATTCACATTCGATGAGTCTAAGTTTCCTGGAATACATATAGAAGATCTGAGGATTGATTAATAGAACCATTCTCAGTTTACCAACCGTAGCGATTCTTAAGTAATTAAGAATCGCTTTTTTGTTTTACGAAGATGATGATAGTGGTCACATCGTTTGGAGTTAACAGATCACTTTTACGAAAAACTTTCGATAATATGTCTTTTAAAAACATATCTCTCAACCAATTTGCTCAAAATTATCGTTCTAAATTCTAATTGTATTATATTAGCAATTGAAACGTGAAATATTATAGTTACAGCTATAAATTATTGATTTTCAATTTGATCAAATGAATATAGCTAATCAATCATAAACTATAATTAAATAAATAAAAAAAATATCAATGGGAAATGTAAAATATAATATCGACAGATATGATTATTCATTAGAATTACAACCAACGGATGAGGGAAAAAGATCAATAACATTCGCTTCTGTCTCTTTATTTTCAAATGGTAAAAATGTAGCCGATTTAAACTTTTTAAATCCAGGTGAAAAACCAGACAGAAAGTATTTTGCAGGGGATCAATTGAATATAGATCTTATTTTCGAAAAATTTGCCCCAACTATCGATATGTTAAGAAATGAAAAGCCTTTAAGGTTATTAGTTTGGCGCAGTGGAACTGATACAGAGCCAACACACATAGAGGCAAGATTAGATTGCGGAGATCTAGGTGAAGTAGGCCATCATTAAGATTGAGATGACATAACTTATTATAAAAATGCTGTGCTAAAGCACAGCATTTTTAGTTTTAAATCAAACAATAGTCAGAATATAAATATTTTATATAGAAATATAATAGATATGTTAAGGAATTTTGGCAATTTCGCAGTCAATTATGATGGAAGACGTTACAGAATTACAATCATATCTCGCAGTCCCCCGAGATATTACGCTTATAGCTCACAGGAACCCTGATGGCGATGCCTTAGGAAGTGCTCTGGGTTTGCGATTGTATCTAGAGAAAAAAGGACATTTTGTTAAGATAGTTATGCCAAGTGAGAGCCCGAATATATTTTCATATTTGCCTCACTTTTATGATGTTATCGTATTTGACTTAAGACATGATGACGCGCGTGCTGCACTGAAGAATGCGGATTGTATATTCTGTCTTGATTTTAATGGATTAGATAGGGTAGATAAACTTGGAGCAACGATTCAACAATCGGAAGCTGTGAAAGTACTTATTGATCACCATTTAGATCCAGAGCCA
The DNA here is from genome assembly GCA_047628935.1 of Halioglobus sp. Classification (GTDB taxonomy): domain Bacteria; phylum Bacteroidota; class Bacteroidia; order Chitinophagales; family Saprospiraceae; genus CAJXUU01. The sequence continues at coordinate 17,186 of JBLHWH010000047.1, forward strand.
TTTGTAGATCATATGTTCTCCGATACAGAAGCTAGTTCTACTTGCGAACTTGTTTATAACTTCATCGAAGATATGGGTGATGCCCACCTTGTAGATGAAAAAATTGGAGAATGCCTTTTTACAGGGTTGATTACGGATACAGGATCATTTAAGTATAATACTAGGCCAAATACATATAATGTTGCTGCTAAGTTGAAGTTAGCGGGAGTGGATGACTATAAGCTTAATGACACAATTAGTAACAGTCTAAAGCCCAAAAATCTTAAATTATTAGGTCATTGTCTTGCCAATAGGATGGAGATTATGGAAGAGTATGGTGCGGCATACATTTATCTCACAAAGAAAGACTATTCTGATTTCAATATACAAAGAGGTGATACAGAAGGTATAGTGAATTATATGTTGATGATCAAATCAATAAAAGTAGCGGCATTCATTACTCAACAACCAAGTATTGTAAAGATTTCACTTAGAAGTAAAGGTGATATATCAGTACAAAAGATAGCATCAGAAAACTTCAATGGAGGTGGACATAAAAATGCTTCAGGGGGAGCACAGTATGGCTCATTATCTGATATATTAGATAAATTTAAAAGAGTAATTCCTGATTATTTACCAAAAATAGAAGTCTGATATATTACAAAAATCAGAAACTTAGAATTTTCAATTAAAATATTAAATAAAGAAGATGTTTAAAAGGTTATTAGTCTGCTTAGTTGTTGTCTCATTGGCAGCATGTGGACAGAAAGGAGAAAAAGAATTAGTAACTACAAGTGGATTTCCATACACACACGCTAAAGTAGGAACTGTAAAAGCGAATCTAGGTGACTTTCTTTCTTTTACACTCAAGATAGAAGGTAGTGATGATGTAGTGTTACAAGACCTTGCAGAAGGTCCTAATATGCCGGTAATGCAACTACCTAAAGGAGAAGATCCTCTTGTTCAGGCGAACCCAATGTTAGACCCAATATTAGAAGCACTGGAACATGCAGCAATAGGTGATACAATAATACTGACTATGCCTATTGATTCGCTACCACAAGTAAAAGCTAATCCACAGTTTGCTAGTTTAACATATCTCAAGTATACTGTTGTATTAATTGATATAGAAGATGAGGCGAGCAAGAAAGCTGCAGATGAAGTGAAAAGATTAGACCAAGAAGCTGAAATGGAAGAATCCAAAAAGAGAATTCCTGAAGTAAGCGAGATGATAGCTAAAACGCTAAAAGATTATAAGAGTGGAAAGCTAAAGACTGAGAAAATAGATAGTGGTTTGAAATATGTAATCCATGAGCAAGGAGAAGGTGCTCAAGCTGTAAATGGAAAGAATGTTTCTGTTCATTATTATGGAGTGACAATGGATGGGAAAATGTTTGATAATAGTTTCAGAGTAGGAAGGCCTTATCCATTTTCTTTGGGTGCAGGCCGAGTTATTAGAGGATGGGATCTCGGAATTCCATTATTGAAAGTAGGTGGTAAAGCGACACTCTTTATCCCATACGATCTGGCATACGGAGAAGCGGGTAAGCCACCGACAATTGGTCCTAAAGCAGAGCTTGTGTTTTATGTAGAGCTTACTGATGTAAAATAAATAGGTTTTATATTTGTAAAGCGTTAAATGGTAATTGTCTGGGTTCAGTGATTACTATTTAACGCTTTATTATTTTAAGCTAAACTGTTTCTCAAAAAAATAAATTAAAACAAAGACTTATGACTTCAGATCAACTCAACGAATTGAAAGACCGATTGATATTGATAAGAGGGTATCTCGATGTAGATAAACGATTATCTGAGATTGATGAAAAGGAACAACTGAGTCTAGATCCTGATTTGTGGAATGATCCCAAAAAAGCTGAGCTGCTTCTCAAAGAACTTAAAAGTCATAAAAACTGGGTAGAAAAATATAATAAAATAAAGGAGATAGTGGATGATGCTGAAGTACTGTTGGAGTTTCAGAAGATGGGAGAAGCTACTGAAGATGAGGTAAATAAAAGGTATTCAGAAGCCGTAGCGATTATAGAAGATGTAGAGTTTCGATCTACTCTCAACAGAGAAGAAGATGAGCTGTCGTGTATCTTGGAAATCAATGCAGGCGCTGGTGGTACAGAAGCATGTGATTGGGCAGAGATGCTATATCGTATGTACGTGAGGTGGGGTGAGAAAAGCGATATGAAAGTTTCAGAACTGAACCGTGTAGATGGAGAAGTTGCAGGCATTAAAAGTGTGACACTGCAACTTGAAGGAGAATATGCGTTCGGACTACTACAAGGTGAAAATGGCGTGCATAGATTAGTAAGAGTAAGTCCGTACAATTCACAAGGTAAACGGATGACTTCGTTTGCTTCAGTGTTTATACATCCAATGATAGATGATAGTATAGAAATAGAGGTCAATCCAGCGGATATAGAATGGGATACCTTTCGTGCATCAGGTGCAGGTGGACAGCACGTAAATAAAACTGAATCGGCTGTAAGAGTGAGACACCTGCCTAGTGGAATCACTGCTGAATGTCAAGATGGTAGATCTCAATTGCAGAACAGAGAAATAGCTATGAGAATGCTTAAGTCTCGTTTATATGAAGTAGAGTTGGAAAAACAAAGGGCTGAGAAGGCTGAAATAGAAGCTGGCAAAATGAAAAATGAATGGGGTAGTCAGATTAGATCATATGTACTAGATGACAGAAGGGTGAAAGATCATAGAACCAAAGTCGAAAATAGAAATACTGACGCAGTGCTCGACGGAGATCTAGAGATGTTTATTAAGGCATACTTGATGTGGAAGTAATTCTTATACCAATTCTGACTGAAATTCACTGTTTCTTTCAGAAGCCATATGAACTTTTACTGGTTCATTAACAATTGTCGCTTTCAGAAGCAAGATATATTTAAAGTAAGACCGCTTTATTCTGCGCTAAAATATTCGTGTATTTCTATAGAGTATTGTAAGTTAAGTAGTCGCGAGTGATTGTTTCATATTCACTATTGCTATGTCTGCGTTTTTTGTTAGTGTGTTTTCTGCGAATCAGGTGTTTTCTGCGAATCAGGTGTTTTCTACGAATCGGGTGTTTTCTACGAAAGCCATCCCTAAAGCCATCCCTAAAGCCATCCCTAAAGCCATCCCTAATACCATCTAATACCATCTTAATACCATCTCTAATACCATCTCTAATACCATCTAATACCATCTCTAATACCATCCCTAATACTATCCCTAATACCATTCCTAATACCATCTCTAATACCATGCTTCTCGTCACACTTTATTCTCCATAAATCTAAAGTGACATTCTCAAACAGAATCTGTATTACTTTTTATGCTTTTTTATTCATCAATGCAGGGTCTTGATTGAGAAGGTCAGCTAATGTGTTGTAAATTTCTGGTAGCCTTCGCTTAAATTCTTCGGGTTGTTCAAAAAAGGTTTCTATACATACGGAAAACATTTCTCTCATATTAATACCACCATAGTCTTTTAGAAATCTATTATTTCCACTTCTTATGACATGCATTTTTTTGAATGCCAGCTCAGCCCATTTTGCCCACTCGATCTTCTTGAAAAACCAATTAAATATCTGATCAAAACCATCTTCGGCTTCTATAACATGAGCCATTTCATGAAGGGCAACATTCACCGCATCATTCGGATATTGATATCCTTCTTTTACGTCTTGCCAAGAAAAGTAGATGGTAGCGTTATCAAAATCTATATGTCCTAAAAATGGCTCTCCAAAACCCGGGTACATATACCTGTGTGGCTTCACAACGATATTTGTATATTTTGTAGGCAGATAGCTGCTCAAGCCGAAAGTGATCTGAATTATTGAACTGCCAATAACCGCTCGCATCTCTCTTGTGACACTTGGGAGCTCTTCAGAACTAAAGGATAATATATTTAGTAAGTGGTAAAGCCTTAACCTGAATGTCTGCTGGGATTTCTCGCTTAGAATAGAATAATAGGTGGAATAGTGCAATAGAATTCTATGATAATCCTGATCGATTTCGTTTGGAACTATTCTGTGGATGTGCTTAATGTAGAATGCTTTCATCAGAAAATACTATATTGGTTGGCTAGTAATAATTATAATTCAATTTTAATGAAAATCGTTCTAAGTGACTATCCTAAATATTCTGAATATTCTGAAATATGAGATGTTTTAATTGTTCTGGATAGGTTTTTGCTCGAAATATTCTGAATAACCTATCATACACCTATGAAATTTTCATCCTTTTGTAGTTTTATATTTTTACTCACTTTTTAGAGCTGTCTGACAGTAGAGGGGAGTTCTGTAGTTGTTTCATTTTGGACTGATTCAGTTATAGACTCGGGTACTGATTATACACTTTATATAAACAATGATTCTGTGGGGATAATAGAAGATAGGTTTGAAGATGCGGTATGCAACATTGCTGGTTTGATTAATGTTGAAATTATTGATAATAAGGACATGAATTTACAAATTGGGGGTAGTAAAGGAAGTATTATAAATTTAGGTATGGTCAATTTGTCTTCGCCATCTACCGGGATAATCATCAAACCTAGTGCAGAGGGTTCGATATTTGTTACGCATGATATCGACGACACTTGTAAGACTTCGTTGGTAATGTCATTGGCTCATATTTTAATAAATATCTTTCGCTTAAAAAGTACGTAAGCAAAACCAAAAACAAACAAGCATACCGAAAGTGCAAATAGAAAAGAACCTAAATATGCTCCAAATGTAGGTTGGTAAATTTGCGCATATAAATATTCATATGCACTTCCATTTTCATTTTTCAATATTTGATATAGCGTCATTGAGACAACACTTGAGAATACATATGAGATCAATGCATTTTTCCCAAATACCTGAAAAGGAAACGACCATTTATTGACCTTGGTTACATCAATTATATATACCAATAAAGCTAATAGTAAACATGCTTTACCAGAAGTGTTGAGTACGTATGATCCAGTCCAAAGTGGTTTATTTATAGGGATAATATGACAATATAGCCAAGCTGCAAAAATGAGAATTAACCCAATTGGAATGATTTGTTTTATGAAATTGATAGGGGTGTCTTTTAGTTTTTTAAGATGATTTCCAACTATATAACCAATTATAACATGCATACCCGAAGAGATTGTACCTACAATGCCTTCTGGATCAAAAGGTATCCCAAAACCACCATAAAGATTATCAGCGGGTAATAGAAAATCATTTATTTTCCTATTTACTGAACCCTCTAAGGTGAAATCTCCGAAATACATTTGCAAAAAATGATAACCAATTAGACCTATCAACACGGCGGCAATCTGTGATTTTAATGATCGTGCATAAATAATAAGAATGCCTGCAAGTCCATAACTAAGTGCAATCCTCTGTAGTACGCCAAATACTCTGACTTCGGTAATATGTTCATTGTAGAAAGGAAACCAATTTAGTAGAAATCCAACTAAGAAAATCAGAAATGTACGTTTCAGAACTTTTTTTAAGAACTGGGTTCTGTTTATATTATCGATATTGGAAAACGAAAAAGCCATAGAAACGCCCATGATAAATATGAAAAATGGAAACACGAGATCAGTAGGAGTGACTCCATGCCATTTTGCATGTAAAAGAGGAGGGTAGACATAACTCCAAGATCCTGGAGTATTGACAATGATCATGAATGCGATGGTCATTCCCCGCATTACATCTATAGATAGGAGCCGAGTTTTCATATTGATTAGAATTTGTAAATTTTACTAAAAATAGAAAATTTAAGCTAGACTTCTGGTGTTGCTTCGTATATATGCGTCAATGTTGGTTTTATGAGATTTACTGAAGTTTGAATCCAACGTTTTGATTAGATATACGTTTTACTAGAAAATAGATCAATAGATGCAAATTCTTACTCTCTCGGGTTCTTCAAGAAAAGAGTCCTCTAACTCTAACTTACTGGATCACTTACCATTTTTGGAAACAGGTCATACTTTCGAAAGGACAGATCTACATTTCGAACTTCCTCTTTTTCAAGCTGACTTGGATTCAAACCCACTTCCAGCATCAGTCAAAAGATGGAGAGCTAAATTGGCAACTGCGGATGCTGTTATAATTTGTATTCCAGAATATATCCATAACATGCCAGCTGTAATCAAAAATGCCCTCGAGTGGATAGCCTCATCTGGTGAATTTGTAGGTAAACGAATTATCCCTATAACACTTACACCTAATGAGCCAAGAGGTGAACGTGCTATGCAATCATTAATATGGTCTCTACAGGCTTTAGATTCTAATATCATCGTAGAGCTGGCTCTATTTAAATCACAAATAAAGTATGATCCACAAATCAGTGGTGATGGTACAGAAATATTGAAGGAAGCAATCAATTTGCTGTCCTAAAGTTCATTCTAGTGATCACATGGCTCTGCGCTATCAGATCACTATAGAAATCAAATCACTTTGATCTTTTATCTATTTTTATCACACCTTCATCGAACAGCTGACACATTAGTGCTAGTCTTGCCGTTATATTCGATAATGGAATGAATAAATACCATTTTGAAATTTTACTTTTATCTAATCGAGAACTTTACTTCTAACTAAAGCTAAACTAAACTATACATATGAATACACACGAAATTGACTATCAGATATTTGGAGAAGAAATGCAATTTGTCGAAATCGAGCTAGATCCAAAAGAAACTGTAATCGCAGAGCCGGGAAGTATGCTCATGATGGATGAAGATATTGAAATGGCTACCATATTTGGGGATGGATCTAAGAATGAAGATACTTCCTTGATGGGCAAAATATTTTCTGCAGGTAAACGTATGATTTCGGGTGAGAAATTATTTATGACCGCTTTTACTCATGAAGGAGTGGGTAAGAAGACAGTTTCGTTTGCGTCCCCTTACCCAGGTAAGATTATACCGCTGGATCTAGAACGACTAGAAGGTAAAGTTATTTGCCAGAAAGATGCATTTCTATGTGCTGCAAAAGGAGCAAGCGTAGGAATAGAATTTAGTCAAAAACTGGGTAGAGGTTTTTTTGGTGGGGAAGGATTTATCATGCAAAAGATTGAAGGAGACGGTATGGCTTTCCTTCATGCTGGTGGATTTATAATAGAAAAGAAGCTTGCTCCAGGCGAGCACCTTAGAGTAGATACAGGATGTCTAGTGGGATTCACAAAAGATGTAGATTACGATATTCAGATGGTTAAAGGTGTGAAGAATATGATGTTCGGTGGAGAAGGAATGTTCTTCGCTAGCCTAATGGGACCAGGTACAGTTTGGATTCAGACATTGCCTATAAGTAGACTTGCAGATCGTATCATGTCTTCTGCTAAAGGCTATGGCGGTAAAAGAGGAGAAGGAAGTGTACTAGGAGGTTTTGGTGACTTGTTAGATGGTGATGGAATAGGCGGAATGTTCGATTAGAATTACTAATTTGATCAACGTGGACTTCATTATCTACACGATTTATAATTATAAAGATTTATGTTTTATTAATTCTTGGATGCTGAGCCTTGTAGTTGGAGCTCGGCATCCTTTTTATATACTATTGAGGTTTTTTGGGCTAACCAAATCGGTTTGTTGAGAAATATATTTTAACAATTTTGTAACCTTTTTTATTTCACTCTGTACTTACTATAGAAACACTGAAAAGCGCTTGACTCAAACTGACGAAAATATAATGAAGGCCGTTGCTGCCGGAGACATCAGAAAGGCATCTATGCTGTTTGATCGATATCATGTGAATGTTTATAACTATCTCATGAAAGTAAATCAAAATAGAATGTTAGCTGAAGACTTGACACAAAATGTATTTGAAAAGATGATAAAATACAAATCGTCGTTTCAAGATCAACAAAACTTCAAAGGCTGGCTATTTACCATTGTAAGAAATGCGAATATTGATCATCATCGTAAACGAAAATATCAATCCATAGATGATAGTTATTTAGAGATGGCGACTTGTGATAATGATGCCCATAGAAATATGGAAGTTGCAGAGCAAAATAAATACCTCATGGAGGCAATTAACAGATTAACTGCGGAAGAAAAAGAGATTTTGGTGTTAACTAAGTTCGAAAAGATGAAATATTCTGAAGTAGCAAAGATTACAGGAATGTCAGAGTCTAATCTGAAAGTAAAGGCGCACAGAAGCATTAAAAAACTGAGAGCTATTCTCATAAATGATATCAAATATGAATATTAGTCACTGGGAAGATAAGATGATATTGGCTCTAGAGGGAGACTTAAACCAAACAGATCAAGCTGAATTGATGCTTCAAATAAGTAAAGATGAAAACCTTACTGAAATCTGGGAGAATTATCAAGAGTTATATTCCGATATCGACTTGTTTCCTATTGATCAGCCTAGCCTTAAGGTGAAGCATAATTTTAGTAAGTGGTTGGAAGACGAATCTGAAAGTCTTGATGATCAAACTAGCGAAGTTAAGTTTGTAAAATTATTGACATGGAAGAGATGGGCAAGTGTCGCGGCAATATTTATTTGTGTATTTGGATTTTGGCAAGTGTACAATCAGAATCAACAATTAGGTAGTTCATTGGCCAATTTAGAATCTATGATGAAAGTGCAATCGCCTACAGAACGTATCAAAGCTATAAGAGTCAACTATAACCAAGAGCAAACAGATGTAGATGATAAGATGATAGATGTGCTTATAAATGTACTGTTTGCGGACCTAAGTAGCAATGTGAGACTTGCAGCTGTGGAAACATTGTCAGACTATATAGATAGACCAGATGTAAGAACAGCACTTATCAAATCTATAGCCACAGAAAAGGATGGTGGAGTAAAACTTGCAATAGTCCTTAGCCTTGGTCAAATCCAGAATGAAGAAATAAAGAGCACTTTAGAAAATATTGTGAATGACGATTCACAAGAAAAATATGTAATCGACGGAGCGCATATGCAACTAATTAGACTTGATAAAGTAGATATTTAAGAGTTTACTATTTGTCTAAATTTTATTAAAAAACATGAAAAATAACATATAATGAAATCTATACTTAAATTTTCCTTACTCGTTTTAGTATTTGGGATTACAAACCAATTGTACAGTCAAAATATAAATGGTAAAATAGATAATGTGACCGACAAAAAGGGAACTCTAAAAGAATATAAACTACCAATGTCTTCAGGTACATTGAATATAGTAGATGTCAATGAAATCAAAATAGAGGGATATTCTGGAAGTGAAATTGTATTCTCAACTATGGTAGAAGTTAGTGAAAGGGATGAAAGAACTGCAGGTCTTAGACTTGTTAATTCGCGTGGTCTTGAAGACAATACAGGCTTTGGAATATCAGTATTAAAGGATGGCAATACTGCCACTGCCCGTCAATTGTCGGATAATTGTTCTTGTAATGAAATAACTATTAAAGTCCCAAATGGAGTCAACATTTCAATAGCTCATAGAACCCATGATGCAGAAAATATTTTAATTCAAAATGTAAGTAGTGAACTAGAGATCTCGACATCCTACCATAATGTAAAATTGGAAGATGTGACAGGACCTATGGCTATAAAAACAGTACATGGTAGCATAGATGCTCGATTTAGCTCTTTGAGCCAAAATGGATCTGTATCTCTTTATTCAGCGCATGATTTTGTTGATGTAACTATCCCACCTAACGCAAAAATGAATGTAAGTATAGAAGCTCCATATGGTGATGTATATTCGAATGCAGATATTAACATAACAAAGAAATCTACTTCAAGTGATTCGAATTCTTGTTATAGTGGAAATAGTATAGATGGTACTTTAAACGGTGGAGGAGTACAATTCTTAATTAAGTCCGCGCATGATGATGTATATCTCAGACAAGGAGGAAAGAAGTAGGTTTTATTTTAGATAGATACTTAGAATTCCTTATTTTATTTTAATGAGATAGATCAATTACATTTGACTTTGGTCTAAGTCAATGCATCCCTCTTATTAAACTAGTTAAACTCATTAATTATGAATATTGTAAAGCCAATATTAGCCATAGCTGTATCCTTTTTGTGCTTAATTTTGAATGGACAATCAGTTGATAGTAAAACGATTAGTAATTTGAAAAGTGATTGTGTGATCATTGTGTCTAACTATCCTGACATCGAGTTAAAGTCTTGGGGTGGAATTGAGATTAAAATAGAATCTGAAGTGACAATCAATGGAAAAAACCATAATGGAGCATATACGCTTGAGATTAAGAATGCTTCTGGTGGAATTTGTATAGATGCGATTATCAATACGGAATTATTAAAAAAGAAGGTGATTGTCAATAACGAGGATGGATCTAAATTGTATTATGATTTTGATGGATTTGATAATCTGAATTATGAAGAAAATGATAATGTCACCATGAATATAGGATACGAGATCGATGCAAAAATTGTCATAAGTGTACCTAAAGAAATGAAGGTTGAAACGTCTACGCTTTATGGTGATATAAATTCTAAAGGATCGTTTTCTACTTTAAAACTGAATTCTACATACGGTATGATTGAGGCCGAGGTGGCAAAAATGGACAAGATGGAAAAGTTGGAACTTGAGTCTACCTATGATATTATAGATCTAACGATCGACCCTAAGCTGAATGCTAATATAAGTATGAGTACATCATATGGAGAAGTATATTCAGATCTTAAGCTTAAATCGACTAGCTCAACACAAAGAAATCATTGTGGTAGCAATGAAAGCTACATTATGAACGGAGGAGGGCTGAAGATTAATCTGGTTTCAACCTATGATAATATTTATTTAAGATCTAAGAAGTCTCTATAAAGATTCTATTGAAAATGTGACTTGTTTTATGTTGAGAGTAATGTATTGTGCGCAATAGCAATATATCAAGTCATGTACTAACTAATTAGTTAGTAGAGTAACTAACTAATTAGTTTTTATTTCTGGAGACGTGCAACCCTTTATGATTAGGCTCGTCTTTCTTTCATTATTAATAGAATTGGGGCATACCTCAAACTCTGATTCAGCTCGCTAACTATACTTATTGAAAACATTATGAAACTCACTTGCATAACTCTAGTATTTGTGTTTTTTTCCTCCTTTATTTTTGGTCAGAAAAATATTTCAGCCCTCCGAATAGAAGATAATATTAAGCTAGATGGAAAATTGGATGAAGCTATATGGCAAAATGCTGAAGTAGCTACAGGATTTATAACATTTAACCCTAAGTTTGGAGATGATCCGACAAGTGCTACAGAAGTTAAGATGCTTTATGATGATAAAGCTGTATACGTAGGAGCTTTTATGAAAGTAGATAGTCGAGATGATATACAAAGAGAGTTATCAGTCAGAGACGATATTGGTAATACTGATTGGTTTGGAGTAGTGTTGGATACATATGGTAATGGAACGGAAGGGTCAGAGTTTATTGTCGCTGTGACAGGAGTACAATTCGATGCAAAAGTCACATCTGATAACGAAGATGAAAACTGGAATGAAGTATGGTTCAGTGAAGTGACTACTACGGATGATGGATGGTACGCTGAAATGAAAATTCCTTACTCTGCAATTAGGTTTCCAAAAAAAGATGTTCAGAAATGGAGAATCAATTATATGAGAAGATTAGCAGGAACTGGGGAGAAGTGCTCTTTTCAACCTCTTGATCCTCAGGTCGATGGTTTTATCAATCAGACAGCTCATGTTACGGGAGTTTCTAATATAAAATCGCCTATTCGACTATCATTGTCGCCTTATTTGACTGGATATATGCAAACGAATAGTACTGGAGGGGATAGCCCTCAAAGAAGCACAGGTTATAGTTACAATGGGGGTCTTGATCTCAAGTACGGGATCAATGAAGCGTTTACTTTGGATATGACTCTCATTCCTGATTTTGGGCAGGTTCAATCAGATGATCAAGTATTGAATTTATCACCTTTTGAAGTAAGGTTTGATGAAAACAGAGCATTTTTTACAGAAGGTCTAGATCTATTTCAGAAAGGAGGATTGTTCTATACGCGTAGGGTAGGAGGAACACCACTTGGATATTGGTCAGCACCTTTCAACAAATACGATAATGAAGTGGTAGTTGAAAATCCGTCTGAAACTCAGTTATATAATGCATCCAAGATTTCTGGAAGGACAAATGGTGGTCTTGGGATTGGAGTATTTAATGCTGTAGCAGGTTCTACGACAGTCAGGTATCATAATATGGATACAGACGAGATCAGAGAAGAGATGACATCACCTTTCACAAATTATAATGTTATTGTGTTGGATCAAAATCTTAGAAATAATTCTTCTATCAGTTTAATAAATACAAGTGTATGGAGAAAAGGAGATCAATTTCATAATGCCAACGTGACAGGAGTAGAGTTTGATCTACGTAATAATAAACAAAGTTATGGAATATCAGGTGGGGCGAATGTATCTCAACTCATATTTGATAATCAAGAAAATATAAATGGATTAAGCTATGAATTGGAATTAAGCAAATTATCTGGAAATTTCAGGTTTGATTTCGAAACAGAAGGGATAAGTCAAAATTATAACAATAATGATCTCGGATTTCTTCAAGAATCGAACGTGAGAGAGCATTCTTTTGGATCGTATTATTCATTCAATAAGGGATGGAAGTCATTTGATAGAGGTAATGTATGGTTCAATACTAATTTGACTACGACATATGATCAAAATAAATTCTCTAGCCTACATTTTAATGGTGGTTTTTGGACTCAAACTAAAAGCCAATGGCAGTTAAATATGTGGACAAACTTCAGACCTGATTCTAAAGATTTCTTTGAGCCAAGAGTACAAGGAAGACATCTGAATAGACCAGGAATGTATAATATGGGTTGGTATATAGGAACGGACAATAGAAAGAAATTGAAATTTGAATTCAGTGTTTTTGGTCTCAAGAGGTTGGAAGCGGATGCATACTATACAGAGTTCTCTATCGGCCCTAGATATCGATTCAATGATAAGTTTACGGTGTTCTTAGATTTCGCACCTTCATTAAGTGCTAGGTCAAGAGGATTTGCAACTTTCGATCAAGGTGAGCCGATCCTTGGCTATCGGGATCAAAGTACAGTGAATAGCTTAGTAGGTGTGAATTATACTTTCAATTCTAAAATGGCATTGAACCTTAGAATGAGACATTATTGGAGTAAAGTGGAATACGAAAGCTTCCACGGATTGAGCGAAGAAGGGGACTTTACGGAAACAGAATATATGGGTAATCACGATATCATCTTCAATATCTTCAACCTTGACTTGAATTATACATGGAGATTTGCACCAGGGAGCGATATTATCTTCAATTGGAAGTCCAACATTTTCAAAAACGACTATAGCAACGATGCTGAAACGATCAATAGCAGCTACCTGAATGGTGTAAGCGATCTATCAAATCTTCCGTCGGTGAATAGTGTATCTGTGAGACTAGTTTACTTTTTGAATGCAGCAAATTATCTATAAGCCCAAAAACAAAAATGCCCACCATTGTCATAAAGTCAATGGTGGGCATTTTTGTTTAAACTTACTTGTTTCTTAAAAAGAATCAATAATCTCTTTGAACATATTTGTTTTCAACGATGCACCCCCTACAAGGCCACCATCTACATCTTTTATCGACTAAGATTGATCTGATGTGTGCATGCATATCTTGTGCTACTTATAACTAAGTACTATAGTCTAAACTATTACTTAGTCAATTTAATATTACCACTAAAATCTGATTCTAACTGAACTTCATCACAATTATTTAATGTAACGGAATAGCCCTCAGAATTAATAAAAGGAAGTACTGGGGTGTCAGGACTATAATCGTAAGAAATTACAATATTCATAACATCTTTCATATTCCAGTTGAAATTATTGTAATCTTTATCATTGTTACTAGTAGCGAAATAGAAAGAGTCTGACGACGACGATCCAGATCCATCAGCATTAAAAGTAACAGTATCACTGCCTCCGTCAAGCTCCAAATTAATCTTCCAAGTACCAATGATGTTTTCTGCTACGGTAATCGCAGGATCAGTTGTGCAACTAGATTCTTCGGGATCATCTTCACCACAGCTAATAACAGCTAGTGAAAGCATCAAAAAGAAAGGCAGAAATTTTAATAAATTTTTCATGATAATAGTTTAATTATTTATTTGATAAAAGACCAGTAAGACATATGATTTTACTGGTTTATAGTTTGTTTTTTAAAAAGAATCAATAATATCTTTAAACATATCTGCTTTCAACGATGCACCTCCTACAAGACCACCATCTACATCTTTTTGTCCAAAAATCTCTTTTGCATTCGCTGGTTTTACTGATCCTCCATAAAGGATAGACATATCTTCAGCTGCATCTGATCCGTATTTTTCTACTAAGATAGATCTGATGTGTGCATGCATATCTTGCGCTTGCTCAGGACTTGCCGTTTCACCTGTTCCGATTGCCCATATTGGCTCATAAGCGATTACTACATCTTTCAGTTGTGATACATCCAAGTGGAATAATCCTTCTTCTAGTTGCTTAGCCACATACTCGTTTTGAGTACCAGCCTTTCGAATACTTAGTGATTCTCCACAGCAGAATATTACGGGCAGGCCATTGGCCAATGCAGCATCTAGTTTCTTAGCCAATAGTGCATTGCCCTCATTGAAGTACTCTCTCCTTTCAGAGTGACCTATGATTACATAATCCACACCAAGATCAGCCAACATACTAGGAGATGTCTCACCTGTATAAGCACCACTGTTTTCATAATGACAATTCTGAGCTGCTATTTTGATGTTATCATTTTTTGCCGCTATCAATGATGATAAGTGGATAAAAGGAGCACCTACTATGACAGTTACATCAGAAGGTACATTGTGTTCTGATAAAGATTTGTATAAATCTACGCCTTCACTTACTGTTGTGTTCATTTTCCAGTTTCCTGCCGCTATGTTTTTACGAGCCATATATTTTGTTTTTGTTGTGTTGTAATTCTTATGTTGCAAGTATCGGGAGAATCAATAAGGAATTCAAATGTTTATTGTGTTATGTACACTAAGGGGTGGATGTTTCTTCTTACAATGTGGCTTACATTACCAGATACGTATCAACTCAATAACCATCCCTACTCATACAACGCATCCATATTCTTCTTCAAGTACTTATCCGCAGCCGAATTCGTAGTAATTGCCGGAATCACAATCGCCAGCACAAATATCACTCCCAAGGAAATGAGAATATAAAAGAAGTTAACCACTTCCCAGATATTAGGAAAGTAGATGTTGACTAAGATCAATAATCCCATAATTGAGATAGCTGCTATTATGAATGCTCGGAATCCTACTAATACACCAGTCTTGATATAAGGCATCTTGATGAAGCCCCATTTGGCACCAATCAATTCCATTGTTTTGATCTCCCACCTATCAGCGTACATACTTAGGTTGATTGTGTTTCTTATTATTATTATAGCAAGGAATACAAAAATGAGTCCTATAGAAAAGATAACATATGCCACTTTGTTAAGGTTAGATTTTATGTTTTGAATCGTCAGGTCCTCATAGTAGACCGATTGCACATTATTATTCTTTTCGAGTGCAAGTTTTATTTTTTTGAGAACGTCAGAATCGTAGTCTGCAGATTTGATATTGAAAGTAACGACATCCGAGAATGGATTAGAATCATCATCGAAGTCCATCTTTAGATTATTGGACATTGTTGCTATCGCTTCTGATTTCGAGATGTATTTTATCGATTCATTTCTAATTTCGGATTGTTGCTTCATCAAAGCGATAACTTCCTTAGAATTTGCATTTTTTTCTAATTCTGCTACAATGTTCATCTTTTCTTTGATGATATTCGTTAGATTGTGAGAATGAAGTAATAATAATACAAACGTGCCCAAAAGAAACATTACGATAGCCACCGATATGCTAGAATAAATATGCGTAGGCTTTGATTTTGATGCAGACATGGATTATTATTGTAATACAAAAGTAATATATGATACATATTAATAATGTGATGTGCCGATTTATTTCATTTAATCCTAGATTATTAGCCCTTATAGTAGGATTTATGCTGTTCTCTATTGAAAATCATTGCCAAATTTCAGTTACTAATCCATCTTTTGAAGATGAACCTGCTGATGCAACAACACCACAAGGCTGGCATCCATGTGATAATATGACGACACCAGATATCTTTCCAGGGTTCTGGGGTGTGTATAACGAACCTAGCAATGGCAATACATATGTAGGCATAATCACAAGAGAAAATGGTAGTTACGAACAGTTCGGTCAGCGATTATCTTCAAAACTAAAGAAAGGACAATGTTACAGAACATCGATAGATTTGGCACACTCTATTATCTATTCTGGATATAACAAACCGATCCAAGTGAGGATCTATATCGGTAGTTCTAAATGTAATAAAAACCAATTGATATTTGAATCTCCAGTTGTTAAAAGTATGAAATGGTCAACACATCTAATTGAGTTTGTACCAAATGCAGAACATGAGTATTTTATTATTCAAGCCCACTATAGTGACGAACCATTTAATCATAAAGGGAATATATTGTTGGATAATTTGAGGCCATTTGTTGTTTGTGGAAATACATAAGAGTGGCTTGCTGAAAGCAAACGCTCGAACCGAGTGAATTGTAGTAGCATGGCTTGCTCGTTACGAGCAAACATGCGGAACAATTTGCGACCCAGACAGATGGTTTTAGAATGACCAATCAAAAAAAGTAAAAGCAAACGCTCGAACCAAGGCAGATGGTTTTAGAATGACCAATCAAAAAAAGTAAAAGCAAACGCTCGAACCCAGACAGATGGTTTTAGAATGACCAATCAAAAAAAGTAAAAGCAAACGCTCGAACCCAGGCAGATGGTTTTAGAATGACCAATCAAAAAAGTAAAAGCAAATGCTCGAACCCAGACAGATGGTTTTAGAATGACCAATCAAAAAAAGTAAAAGCAAACGCTCGAACCCAGGCAGATGGTTTTAGAATGACCAATCAAAAAAAGTAAAAGCAAATGCTCGAACCCAAGCAGATGGATTTAGAATGACCAATCAAAAAAGTAAAAGCAAATGCTCGAACCCAGACAGATGGTTTTAGAATGACCAATCAAAAAAGTAAAAGCAAACGCTCGAACCCAGACAGATGGTTTTAGAATGACCAATCAAAAAAGTAAAAGCAAATGCTCGAACCCAGGCAGATGGTTTTAGAATGACCAATCAAAAAAAGTAAAAGCAAACGCTCGAACCCAGGCAGATGGTTT
>JBLHWH010000048.1:0-34275 GCA_047628935.1 Halioglobus sp.
TCGATAAATTTAAAAGTGCTATCCTATTTTTTCATGGAAAACTAAACCTCTTTCCATTTAAATGGGCGTAGAACCAATTTAATAACCTAAATTTAAGCTTGCGGATTTAAGGAATAATAATAATACTCAAACAAGTGATCAAGCTGTGTCGGAAAATAACATTATCTCAATTAAACAGAACTATAAACCAAAATCCAAAAATCTATCTACATCATTAAAAACTCAAGATCTATTAACACAAGATTCAAATTCAAAAAAATCGAATTCAAAAGAATTAAACTCGCGAGACCACAATAAACAGGACTCAAATTCTAAAAACTTAACACCTAAGTCCACAAATAAAGACCTAGAATTCAATAAAAAAACACCAAATTCAATAGCTGATAATAAAACTAATACTATCAATACATCCGTCACTAAACCAATAAATAAAAACAATATATCTTCAAATCTAAATACCACAACTCTTCCGAATCAAAAAGAGACAATAAAAAAGTCTGTTCAATCTGACCAAAAGCCTTTATCCAATTATCATGATCTTAATACAGATAATACAAAAATTGGTATAGACATCAGCGATCAAAATAGTAACTTGTTAGATAAAGCTCAAAACGCACAATCTATCATATCCACAAATAATGAAATCAATTCTTTAGAAAATCAGAATACCTCGAGTTCAATATCAATTGCTTCGCCTTTAAATTCACGAACTGATTTTTTTTGATAAATTAGTTCGTGATTGGATTCAGAGTCCTGAGAGAAACATCAAGTCACCTTTAATTAATCCATTTACTACCCCAACAAAAATTACTAATCCTCCTAGCCCGTGGTCAATCAAATTTAGTACTCAAATAAATACTTTTGATCTACAATATAAAGATGATACTAACGCAGAAGTCTTTGCAAGCCAAGCGAACCAATCAATAGATTCTTTGCAATATGGATCTGGACTTGGTGTACATTTAGGCTATAACATAAATAGAACTTGGTCAATCTCCACTGGACTAGAATACAATCAATATGAAAATAAGCTAAGTACTGTCATAACTACGAATATATTGGTTTTTGACAGTATATGCCAGAAAGACAGAAATGCCAAAAATATTCGAACAGTAAGGCACACTAATAAAATATCTACAATATCAATTCCTTTGAATATATCATTTGACTACAGTCTAAATCAGAAATTTGGGATCGGCACATCTATAGGTTTAGCCTATTCTTTAGTGACTTCTCAGAATGTTAAAATATTAGGCAGAGACAATTCATTCATAGACTTTGATGAAATTCCAAATAAACATTTTGATAATTACTTTAGCTTTAGGGCCAATCCATATATCAGATATCGGTTAAATAATAATTTCGATCTATCCATGGATGTTGGGTTTTCTATGCAGAATCATGGTTCCTCCGATATAGTTGATTTAAAACATAGATCAACTATTTCATCAATTGGATTGGGATTGAAATACAATTTTGATTAACAGAGCTAAGGGTGTAAAAAATATTGCATAAAAAGAAGTGTAAAATTGTCGGTTGCGTATTGTAACAGTGTCTGCACACCTACTAGGTGTCTGTCACTTATTTGTTCGGTGGCAGCTTTTATTCTTGTTCTTACAAGTTGAATATATCAGACAATCTTTGAGATGTCAGACATGTCGGCTTTGGAAATGTGTGTTTATATTTTGGGAAAAGTGCAATTTGAATTTTACGCACCAGAGCGAACAAAGGAATTGGGAATTCTCGAAAAAGTATACCTTTGCACCAGTGAATAATAAAAAGACACATAGAATATTGGAATGTCACCTAGATCGTGATGAATTGCTCTCAAGCAAAAGGACACCTAATATTCGTATGTTAACATCTTTATAAAGAGAAAATAAAACACATAATACATATAGGAAAGGCGTCCAAATTCAATTTTGGACGCCTTTTTTCATTTAAACATAAAACATTAAGAAACTTTATGAAATAATTTAAAATAAATAGAAACTATACTTGAAAAGACAAACAATTGAGAGACAGACGATTGGTTTTTAGATACTAATTTGCACAAGTGCGAACAGGAGATCTTATTTTAAAATACATCATATCTATCTGATTATCAATTACTTATTTACTATAAAAATTTGGCATTATCAAAAAATCGTTATACATTTGCATCGTCAAAACAACATAACAATGTCTAAAACATATCATACATACGAACATCTGGATTTTCTCTTTCATGACCTCTTCATAGAGGAAAAATTAGAGGAACAGGATCATATGGTATCAAGTATTGCACATAGAGAATGACGAAATAATCACATTTCGGAATCATATATGAAAGCATCTTCTTGATACAAGGAGGTGCTTTTTTCATTTAAGTACAACTCAAATTATTATTAAACAACTAGTGCCGTAGGATCAATGACAATAGAGCATGTCGATTAATATTAGGCTCGTTCCAATTTATATCGGTATTACCCTGAATATTTTTTTAAATATAGTGCTGTAGCTCAATGGCTAGAGTGTCCGACTGTCTCTCGGAAAGTTGCGGGTTCGAATCCCGTCAGCACTGCTATAGTATTGGATTGCCCCAATACGAATAATGCTCCGTTAGTGTAGTGGTTAGCACACTTGACTTTCTATCAGGTATCACGGGTTCGAATCCCGTACGGAGTGCAAAATATTTGACATAAGAAGAAATGCTCCGTTCGTATAACGGCTAGTACATCTGACTTTCTATCAGAAAACACGGGTTCGATTCCCGTACGGAGCACAAAATGCGGGAGTGGCGGAATTGGTATACGCGCTTGACTTAGAATCAAGATTTTGAGAGTTCGAGTCTCTCCTCCTGTACTAATTTTACCCTATTAGCCCAATTGGCATAGGCAATGGACTTAAAGTCCATACAGTTCGGATTCGAATCCCGAATAGGGTACTAAATGGTGGCTCTAGTTTATTTGGTAAAACGTTTCATTGTGGATGAAGAAAACAGAGTTCGAATCTCGGAGTCACCCTATTTATCTTCTTAAAAATAGGCATTTCGTTGTTTACCACATTAATTATAGTCTATTTGGAGTTATTGTAAATGAATATGAATGAGGCTCATTCCCCGAAATGGTGTACTCAGGATGAACTAAACGCCCCCAAGAAGTATCACCACCAAGTCCCATTTGCATAAGGTCGATATTCCACTGGACATACTCCCCTAATTTGATATCAGCACCATGTTTTTTAGTTACTGGCACTAGACCAGAGGCCGACTTACCACCTTCATTACTATGAAAATCTAGCTCTGTTATTGAAAATGGCCAAACACTGGAACTGAGTAATTGATTGGAAGTCATTTTTAATTTGAGACTATCTGAGACAATTTCCATCCACCTTACATCACTCTTATTTCCAGTCTCTTGTGGACGCGAGTATACATGGAATTGATCTTCTATTTTGCCAGAATATAATCCAACTTTTTGCCCTGTCTTTCGATCCCAATAACTTTCGTTTGGTCCTTTTCCAAACCAAGATATTTCTCTAAATGACTTAGAAAGTGTCAAATACATTCCTAATCTAGGAATATTGGGTAAATCCGCTTGGTTTGAAGTATAATTATAGTCTAAAGTTAATTCTCCATTCGAACTCAACCGATACCACACATTTACAGTCGCTACATTATTAGGAACAGTATATTCAACTTGAAAAACAACTTTCTCATTTATATTCAAAGGTTGAGAAATTATTTTTGCCTTGTAACTATATGTAGCTTCTTGCCATATTTTTGCCCATTTATCCATTCCATTTCCTAGATCATTGTCAGTGGGTGGTCGCCAAAAATTTGGTCGTATTGGGTGATTCATAATTTCTATTCCCTTAAAAAACCAAGACATTATTTCTCCTGATTCTTCGTCAATTATTAAGTTTACTTTATCGTTTTTGATATCAAAGGTATTGTCATTCGTAATTATTGACAATATTTTTTCTTTGCTTTCAATTGGTTTTTTATTATTTGCATGTCGAAGGAGAAATTGGTCCCAAGCTATTTCATGATCCTTAGACAAAAGCTCTTTAGCTTCCTTTTGTATCAATCGTACTTCCAATATGTATTCATTATTTCTATTCAACTTACTTGGAAAACCATTTAAGACAAATGTTGCATTTCCTTGAGGAGCTACATCTAACAAAAGACCTGCTTCCTCTTGCATAGTACTTCCATTTTCAATTATCTTCCATGATACTGATTTGTCAGAAAAATCAGCAAAGAAGTTTTTGTTTACCAGTTCCAAAATTCCATTTCCTAAATACTTAAATTGGGCTGGCTCGTATACTTTTTTTACCTCAGACAAATGCGGATGAGGATTACGATATGGATCAACTAAGCCATTATTTAAGAAGTTTCCGTCCGTTGGTAAATCAGGATGATAGTCATGCCCATAGGCCAAATACGGTTTTCCATTTTCATCTTTATATTCCAATGACTGATCCACCCAATCCCAAATAAAACCACCTTGAAGATTTGGATATTTCTCAATGATATCCCAATAGTCTTGTAAATTCCCTACTGAATTCCCCATCGCATGACAGTACTCTATCATTATGGATGGCTTATCAGAATCAGATTTCCCATGATTGATAAGATAGCCAGGCTTAGGATACATTGGACAATAGACATCTGTGTAATCCTCTTTTCCAGCGGGCTCATATTGGACTATTCGATTGGTTTCTCTCTCTTTTAGCCACTTATATGTTGCTCTAAAAATTTCACCCTCTCCAGCCTCATTACCCAATGACCAAGAGTAAATAGAAGGATGATTCCTATCTCGATAATACATGCGTTTGGTACGCATCATATGAGCCGGTAACCATGACATTTCATTTCCTATTTGCGTTGTATCGTCGATCGCCAATGGATGACTCTCAATATTAGCTTCATCAATAACATACAATCCATATTGATCACATAAATCCAACCACCATGGATCGTTCGGATAATGAGCACTACGTACAGCATTGATATTGTTTTGCTTCATTAAAGTAATGTCTTTCAACATTGATTCCCGTGAAACTACATGCCCAGTAAAAGGATCTGTTTCGTGTCGATCTACTCCTCTGAAATATATTGCTTTTCCATTTACTAATACTTGACTATTTTTTATTTCTACTCGTTTAAATCCAAGATTCCGAGTTATATATTGGTTTTGTTCAGGATTCAATCTGTCTTCCATTGATATTTTCAATGTGTACAAATATGGAATCTCCGCTGACCATTGTTTTACATTTGGTATTACATGATCAGAAGTAAAATCAGAAGTGTTGTTTGCTAGAATTTCAATAGATTCTGAACTTCTATAAATTGACTTTTCTTCATCCAAGATTTCAACAGTTATTTGTTTACTTGCCTTTTCAGTAGAACTATTGGTTATCGTTACAGTATTATTAAAAATCCCGTCTTGATAAGAATTATCTAAATTAGTGTTAGCGTAATAGTCTGATACATATACTTTGGGCTGTGTGTACAAATAAACATCCCGTTCAATACCACTCATCCGCAACATATCTTGGCTCTCTAAATAACTGGCATCGCTCCATCGATACATTTGTAAGGCTATCAAATTCTTACCTTCGTTCAGATATTTTGAAATATCAAATTCAGCTGGCGTTTTACTTCCTTGAGAGTATCCGACATAAGTACCATTTATATAAACATACATGGCTGATTTAGCTCCTGCAAAATGCAGAATCACGTCCTCCAATAAGAACTCTTTAGTAAGTACAATTTCATTTCTGTATGTGCCTACTGGGTTATAATCCGCAGGTGCATCTGGCCATTTGGTAGTAAACGGATATCTCTCATCCAAATAAATAGGTCGACCATAGCCAACAACTTCCCAGTTGGATGGAACTGGAATGGTCTTCCAGTCAGAGTCGTCAAAACCGATATTTTGAAATGTTTTTGGTCTTTGCTTTGGATCTTTCACCCAATCAAACTTCCAAGTACCATTCAAACTTAGAAACCTCTTTGATTTTTCCTTCTCTGATAACTTTGAAGACTCAAATCCAAAATAGGAAGCCCTTGGAGGTAGTTTATTTTCTTCAAATATTTGGTGGTTATAATGGTTAACCTGTTCTGCAATTTCTGGAAGAGGCTCTTTATTGCAGCCAAGAATTAGGAAGAATATAGAAACGTATAGTAGTTTTGATTTCATTTTATTATTGACACCTGAGGTCTTGGAAAAAGAGATATAGATTATAATAAATCTACAATTTACATTTTATTAGAATACAGTTTACTCATTTTGATAAAATGATCTCTTGATTGTTTCTCAAATGGGATGATATAAAAACTATAGTTGTATGTTTTATCTCCTTTGTATTGATATTCTTCTTGTGGTTTAGAGTACCAGCTATCATCGCCAGCAACCCCCCTTTGTCCTAAATCGATGTTCAATTCGACAAGATCTTTCTCAATAATATCAATAGTATGCTTGCTCTTATTTGAGATTTTATAGTCTGAGTCCGATGTAGTGTCGAAGTCTTCCAACTCCATATGAAGTGCACTAAAACTCAAGAAACTTAAACCATCTGCAACGAATAAATATCCATTATCTTCTTGATCTGATACAGACACCCACCTAGCATCAGTCTTATATCCATTTTCCTGTGGTCGGATATATGGTACATATTGATCCTTTACTTTGGAAGTATACAAATCAACAAAGGCGGATGACTTTCTATCTTGATAATTCTCCCATGGACCACGACCAAAATAAGTTAGGTTATTGTACTGTTTAGCCACTTGCATTCGCATACCGATTCGCGGAATATCTCCCTTATACGCTGTAGCATTCAAGGTGTTATCAATATGAATAATGCCATTACCTTGGACAGTGTATCTGCTTTGAAATGTAGTATTAACACCTGAAAGTTGATACTCTACTGACACTATTATATTGCCATTCTCACCCTTTTTGCATTCAATTTTGTTGACGGTCTGATTGAGAGAAGCTTCTTTCCATGCAATATTATTTCTCTCCATGCCATTTCCAAAATCATTGTCCGTAACCGCTCTCCAAAAATTTGGTCTCGGCGATTTTCCATTTTTGAAAACTTTATTTCCTTTTAAAGTATATGAGCCAATCTGTCCAGTTTTCTTGGAAAAAACAAGATGTACATCGTCATTCTGTATTATTATATTTTCGCCTTTTTCTTTTACCGTTAAAGCTTGCTTTGCTGGCATCATATCAACAGATTCTTGCTTGAATCTCGACTCCAAAGCAATCTGCTCGTGTGCTACTTCAAAACCCTGAGGCAGCAATCCCCACTCAGCTTTGGTTTTCGCTGAGATTTCGACAAAATATTCTGTATTTACCTTGAAGTCAATCTTGTTCAAAGAAATACGAATCAGTTTTCCAGTATGAGTCTCTACTGAAATATCTTCAATATCTCTTCTATTTAAGACAACTCCATCAGCTTTGATCTCGGCTGAAAAATCAAATTGATCAAGATCAGTGAAGTCATACAAATTCTCAATCAAAACACGCAACTCATTGTGCTTATTAACTCCCTTATGTTTAAAGTTTATAAACTCATGGGCTTTTTTTACTTCATGCAATGCCGGTTGGGGTGTCCGATCTGGAAATACGATTCCGTTGTTGAGAAAAGTATTATCCGTTGGCATATCTTTACCATAATCACCTCCAAAAGCATAGTATCGCTCTCCCTTTTCATTGGTCTTCCATATTGACTGATCTACCCAATCCCATATAAATCCGCCTTGAAGATTATCATATAACTCAATGATCTCCCAGTAATCTTGGAAATTCCCTGTACTGTTTCCCATTGCATGAGCATACTCACTAGGTATATATGGTCGATCCGTTTTCGATTTCCCCACTTCTTCGAATCTTGCTGGAGAAGGATATTGTGGTACTATGATATCCGTATTGCTATCCATGTCATATAGACTGCCGTCATAATCTTTATATGGGCGTTCGTATTGGACTGGGCGTTTGGTTTTATCATTCGCCTTGATAGCATCATATCCTTTGAAGAAATTTACCCCGTTTCCTCCTTCATTTCCCATAGACCAAATAATAATTGATGGATGATTTCTATCTCGTTTTACCATGCGTACCATTCTATCTACATGCGCTTTCTCCCAGTTTGGCTGCTTTGCTAATGAATACTTACCATAGTACATCCCATGTGACTCAATATTGGCTTCGTCTACCACATAAAGACCATGTTCGTCACACAATTCATAAAATCGATGACCACGTGGATAATGGCTTAGACGAACGGCATTGATATTATTTTCTTTCCATAATCGAATATCTTTCATGATTAACTTCTCAGACACAATGTGTCCAGTTTCAGGATCGGTTTCTTGAGTATTCACACCTTTTAAAGTGATGCGTTTACCATTAACTAGAAGCAGGCCATTCTTTATTTCAATTGATCGAAATCCTATCTTCCTTTCTGTTATTTCAAGTGTTTTTCCTTTTTGGTCTTTTAGTTCTAACACCAGAGTATATAAATTCGGATGCTCAGCACTCCATTGTTCTACATTTGAAATAGATTCGGAAAAAGAGACTGTCTGTTTGTCATTCTTCAGGACTGAAAAGTCTTTTGTTCCAGAAGTTATCTCAGTATTGTGGGCATCAATAATTTTATAGCTTATAGAACCTTCTTGATCTTTAGAAAAATGATTTTTAATAGCGAGAGCAATATCAAAAACACCATTTCTATAGCCATCATCAAGAACAGAAGTTATTTCGAAATCTTGAATTCTAACTTTAGGTTGTCCATAGATATAAACAGATCTTTCTATTCCACTTATTCTCCAAAAATCTTGACATTCAAGGTAAGATCCATCTGTCCATCTGAAAACTTGAATAGCTATTGTATTCTTTCCTATTCTTACTGCCTCTGTAATATCAAATTCGGCAGGCAACTTACTTCCCTGTGAATAGCCAACATACTTGCCATTAAGCCAAACAAACCCTCCTGATTTCATAGCTCCGATATGCAAAAATAGTTCTTTCCCATCCCAGCTTTCATCAATAGTAAAATCTCTTCGGTACGAACCTACAGGGTTATAATCATCCGGTACATTTCCAGGTTCTTTAGGATAGTATTTGTCTACTATTTCCATATCATCTGCAATCATAGCCTTGTAATCAGCAAATTCATATTGGTGATTCACATAGATGGGTATTCCATATCCCTCGACCTCCCAGTTAGCCGGCACTTTTATATCATCCCAGTCTGAAACATCTTGATTGGGATCCATAAATGTAGTCGGTCTATCTTTTGGGTTTCGCACCCAATTAAATTTCCATTGACCATCCAATAATTGATAAAATTCTGGTTGATTATCTTCCATATCCATTTCCGAAGAGAAGGAAGAAAAAGAAGCGCGAGCATCAAGTTTATGCTCACTAATTATTTGTTGATTTTCTATGTAATTTTTGTAGTCAGTGATAGGGTCGAGCTGCTGTCCGTAAGTGTAAGATGAGAGTAGTATTAGAATTGAGAGAGATAAGCATTTCATTATTTATGTCCTTTTTGTAAATATAAGGAGAATGAAATTAAATATTGATGTTTAAAATTAAGATCGCGAAGTCCACCACATATAAAAAAGACCCCAAGCACTTACGTCCCTGAGGTCTATATTTCTCAACTTCCAAACCCTCGAATCATCGAAAGTCTAAAAGTCTAATAGTCTAATCCAAAGATTACATCATTCCTGGCATTCCGCCTCCACCCATTGGTGGCATAGCAGGATGATCTTCAGCTACGTCGTTGATTACAACTTCTGTAGTCAATACCATACTAGCAATAGACCCAGCATTTTGAATTGCTATTCTTGTCACTTTAGTAGGATCGATTACACCCGCTTTTTTTAAATCTTCGTATATATCTGTTCTAGCGTTGTATCCGTGAGATCCTTTTTTAGATAGTACATTGTAAAGGACTACTGATCCATCTACACCTGCATTATCAGCTATGGTTCTTAGAGGAGACTCTAGAGACTTTCTGATGATTTGGATACCCATATCTTCGTCTTCATTCAGTCCTTTCATTTTCTCTAGGCTTGAGATTGCTCTTACTAGTGCAACTCCTCCACCAGGCACGATACCTTCTTCTACTGCAGCTCTTGTTGCATGAAGTGCATCATCCACTCTATCTTTCTTCTCTTTCATTTCTACTTCAGTCATTGCACCTACGTATAGTACTGCAACTCCACCAGCCAATTTCGCTAGTCTTTCTTGAAGTTTTTCTTTATCATAATCAGAAGTAGTCGTCTCGATTTGAGATTTGATCTGTCCGATTCTTGATTTGATATCCTCTTTTTTACCTGCACCTTCTACGATCGTAGTATTGTCTTTATCGATTGTGATCTTTGCAGCAGATCCTAATAGATCCAAATCAGCATTATCAAGCTTGTATCCTTTCTCCTCAGAGATTACAGTTCCGCCTGTCAGGATAGCGATATCCTCTAGCATAGCTTTTCTTCTATCACCAAATCCTGGAGCTTTTACAGCTACTACTTTAAGTCCACCTCTTAGCCTATTCACAACCAATGTACCCAATGCTTGAGATTCTACATCTTCTGCAATGATTAACAATGGTCTACCTGAAGCTACAACTTTCTCCAATACAGGAAGAATGTCCTGAACGTTTGACACCTTCTTATCGTGGATAAGGATGTATGGATTATCATACTCAGTAATCATATCCTCTGAGTTAGTGATAAAGTATGGAGACAAATATCCTCTGTCAAACTGCATACCTAATACCTCCTCAACATATGTATCAGTTCCTTTAGCCTCCTCAACAGTGATCACACCATCTTTGGTTACTCTCTTCATTGCATCAGCAATCAATGAACCGATTTCATTATCGTTATTCGCAGAGATAGAACCTACTTGCTGAATTTTAGCGAAGTCGTTTCCGATTGACTCTGATTGTTTAGCAAGGTTTGCTACTACAGTTTCTACCGCTTTATCCATTCCTCTTTTAAGATCCATCGGATTAGCACCTGCAGCTACATACTTCATACCCGCTGTTACCATTGCTTGAGCTAGTACAGTGGCCGTCGTTGTACCATCACCCGCTGCATCTGCAGTTCTTGATGCTACTTCTTTTACCATCTGAGCACCCATATTTTCGATTGGGTCTTCTAGTTCGATTTCTTTTGCTACTGTTACACCATCCTTAGTGATCTGCGGTGCTCCGAAACTTTTTTGTATTACTACGTTTCTTCCTTTTGGTCCTAGCGTAGTTTTTACAGCGCTAGCCAATGCATCGATTCCTGATTTCAATTTTGCTCTCGCATCAGAATCAAAGGTTATTTGCTTTGCCATTATATGTTATTTTTGATTTTTTAATAATAAATGTAGAATCAAGTCTGACACTACGATTCAATAAATAAAAATAGCCGCAATCAAGCAGTCTACTTTTGTCTTAGATAATTACTAAGATATCATCTTCTCTCATAATGAGATACTCTTCGCCCTTGTAGCTGATCTCCTGACCTGCATACTTTCCGTACAATACAGTATCCCCTTTTTTTACAGTCATCTTTATATCGTCTTTCCCTGGACCTACTGCTACGATTTCACCTTTTTGAGGCTTTTCTTTTACAGTATCAGGTATGATGATTCCTCCTGCTGTTTTTTCTTCTGCTGCTGCAGCTTTTACTACTACTCTATCATTGATTGGCTTCATAGATAAAATGTGTTTTATATTGATTAAAGAAATTTATTTTTATCGGTTGACTTATTACATAATTAGTGCCATTACTTTTTTTACTGTCAATATTGCAGAAGTACTGACGCTTACATCAATTATGTCCTTTAGAAAATAATATGGGTGTCAAATTGTGTGTCAATATGGCATTGAAGTGTAATTGTGATTTTCAATTGAACCACCAGTCATATCACCTAAAACGGTGATAAACATCAGTTCCAGATACTATATTTTTGTGTCCGCTTTTGGCTTGATCAACCATGTAATCGATGTATCAAGGACTAAACATTAATCTTCTTACGATAATTCAATAATTAAAAAAGAGGAAGTCTCATAACGAAACTTCCTCTTTTTGTTTTAGAATAATATCAAGCTATTTCCCTTTTGCAATTTGGTAGGTCTTCTGACAAAATTACTTTTGAGACAGCCTCTTTTCATTTTTTATCTAATTGCTCTGTAGTACCACAAAACAACTAAGTCTAAACTTGCACTTATTTCATCTCAAATGTAACTTTGAGATTTACTCTGTATTCATCTATTTCACCATCCTTTACAGTTACGCTCTGGCTCTGTACAAATGCAGATCTGATTCCTTTCACTGATTCTGATGCTTTAGCGATACCTTTTGCAGTCGCATCTTCCCAACTTTCGTTTGAGTTTTATAGAATTTCTATCACTTTCATTATTGCCATTTCTATTATATTTTGTGCGTATATAAGAATAAGTTTATCACAGCTAAGATAAATTAAAATGTTCAATCACACAGAATTACTTAAAAAGTCTAAAAGATGGATTCTCAGCATGAAAAACTATAATTACCTTAATTTAAGAATAATAGAACTAACTAAATTTCCCCAATTGAACAGCTTCTTGCATTGCTTTATACCTTTTTTTCCATACAGAAAGATCTTTATTGAGATGATCGTCAATATGTACTGGGTCTTTAGCGCTAAACCTTCCGCCCCAGCGTAACTCATTATCGTCTATAATCAACCTGAGAAAAAGCTTCACAGGTTCTGGTACAGAAGGATACTTATTTAAGACTTTTGAGTTTACAAATTTATTGTTGCCATACTGTATATTCATATCAATTCCGTGACCCGCTAAATGGTTAGAGAAAGTAGCTGGTTTAACGATTGCACCTTGAACATTCGTTGTCGTTCTAAATGAACTGGTTACGTATACAAAGATATCGGCTTGCTCGGCATAAGCATTGATCTTCTTTAACATTGGAACAAACTGAATATCCGCTCTACATGGTTTTCCAGAAAATCTTGATGCCTGAAATAATACAAGCGGGGATTTTTTACTAGGTAAATTTTGCTCTGCCAATTCCATCCATTTGCTACCATAAAAAGGATTGATACCCTCAATTAAAAGATTAACAAGTGGTCGTGTCAATGCATCTCCATCAGAATCAATTCCATTGTCCTTCGCATAAGAAATAACGGCTTTACGCGTACTCCTGCCATATAGACCATCCGCACCAAATTTTAGAAAATTAAGCTCTTTTCCATAACCAATCGTATTAAAGAAACACCTGAATAGCGCTGATACTCATTCGTGTTCCTTTAGAAATCCATATTTTAGTTCTGAGATCCGAGGTATAAATCGACCATAAAATGTACATTTCTGGCAGAAAGCTATGACGTTGTATTATCAATTTAGCTAAGTCCTCAGAAACAGAAGTACCATCACTTGGAAGATTATTCTTCTTCGCAAAAGCTGCAACTGCATTGACTGTCGCTTTGCCATAATCACCATCCGCCTGATAGTTATCCCATTTCAATTCCTTTCTAAAGCCTAATTCAAAAAGAGTTCGTTGAAGATCTGTTATCAATATTCTGTCCGTAGATCCTTTAAATAATGATTGACTTATATTTCCTTTTTTAATTGCAGATTCAATAAGATTAGAACATTCCATAATTTTGAATTGAATTTATAGGTTACAGTAATGAGGGATCCAATTTTGATTGCTAAGATAAAAACAATGACAATGATATACTAGAGGGAAAATACCTATTATGGGATTGATTAGACATCTATTATTTAGATTACTTTTAGGATTTGGAATTGCCGCCAAACTAAATTTCGATTCAAAAGAACAAAAAAGTATTGATTGAAGAAATAAAATATAGACAAGCTACTGCTGAAGACTACAAATCTATATTGGATTTGTACAACGATGCTTATCAAATGAAAAGATCTGAAGCTGATCTTCAATGGCTATATGATGATAATCCAATGGGCAGAGGCACTCTATTTATTGCTACTATCGAAGATACAGTAATCGGAATGCAAGGAATAGTAAAATACCAATTTTGGAAAGACCTTGAGCTGGTTGATAATTATAAATCTGAAGATTCATTAATCCATGAAAATCACCGAGGGCAAGGTGTATACAAGAAGCTCTATCAGATGGTTTTTAATTTTATTGGTGACGTACCGATTTGGGGATTGACAGATAAAAAAACGATCCTCGAACGGACAGGTTTACCATCAGAAAAACGATTTAACTTAGCAGCCGCTATTAGTGGTTTTGTTTCGCCTTCATTGTTCAAAGGAGAACAGAAAGTATGGTCGAAAACTATACTATACAACAGCTTGTATTTGTTATCAATTATTAATAGAAAAACTATCACTTCTCAAAACGGATACCAAACAGAATCGATCTCTAACTTTATTGATATTGAAGAATTTGGTAGAAACCTGTCTAAGCAATTTCCAGATGTACAGGTACCTATTCTTTCTCAAAACATTATACAATGGAGACTTCGTGATAATCCGAAAGTAAAAAATTGGAAAGTCTTTGCAATGAGAAATAGCGACAATGGCATAAAAGCACTTTCTCTGGTCACCT
This sequence comes from Halioglobus sp., assembly GCA_047628935.1. Lineage (GTDB taxonomy): Bacteria > Bacteroidota > Bacteroidia > Chitinophagales > Saprospiraceae > CAJXUU01. Next base: position 14,597 of record JBLHWH010000048.1, read on the forward strand.
ACAATGGAAAAAGGTGTCGATGGTTATCTTCTTATTTTCATAAGGGCGTATCAATATCTGATAAAGCTCAGCATATCCAAGAAGTGCAAAAATGTCTATTTGAGCAAGGCTGTGTAGTTATTGATCAGTGGCTATTTGATACAAACATTGTATCCGAGGACATAAAAAAACTCATGCTTTCAAATGGATTCAATCATGTAAAAAAGGGACTTTGGATTATAAAAAATCAACCTAAAGAAAATGCAACTGTACATGAAATTCTATTCTCTGCACAATTGGGATTGGACTAGATTTCATATTCGAGAATCTCTAAAAATGTCATAGTTTAGCGAAACTATATTAAATAACAATGCGAATAGCCATTCTTTCATCTTGGTACCCTACAACAAAAAGTCCTCTGTATGGAATATTTGTACAGGCACAGGCTAAGGCTTTATCTGGGTGCTGTGATGTGGATGTATTATTATTAGAAAGAGGGATCATACCGAGGACATTAACTATTGAAGACAATAAACTTACCGTTTATAAAAAAAGTGGTTTCTATCTTCCAAATAGAAATGAGCAATTACTTAAAATTTGGGCACATCAATATTATCTCCATTACAAAAAGAACCATGATCAAAAAAAGTATGATGTAATTCATTGCCATGATCACTATGGAGCATATGCTGGCTGGTACATCAACCAAAAGATGGATATTCCTTACGTAGTAACGATTCACAATTCATCTATTCAGAGCATGACACTTGTTGACTGGAAACAATCATATCTCCCGAAAGTGCTAAAAAATGCAAGCCAAGTGATAGCAGTTGGTCACAAATTAGGTGAAATATTAGAAGAAAATTTTACTTCGCAGAAGGTCGAAATATTGCCAAATGTCGTAAATACTAATGTATTCAAACCTAATGAAAATAAGAAGAAAACTAATCCTTTCAAATTCTTGTTCATAGGTGATTTGGATGAAAATAAAGGAGTAATGAGAATGCTGAAATCATTTATGAAAATGAAATCAAAGGATACTCAGCTTCACATTATTGGTCGAGGACCTTTGAGAAGAGAAGCAGTAAATTTTATTGATGAAAATGGTCTAGCGGAACGGGTTCTATTGCAAGATCAACTTCCGAATGCAGATCTACCGGATGTGTACAATAGCGCTCATGTCTATGTTTCACTAAGTAAGGAAGAGACTTTTGGCATCACAATACTAGAAGCTATGAGTTGTGGCCTTCCTGTCATTTATACTCGATCTGGGGGTCCAGAACACATAATTATCAAACAAGGATGTATAGAAACATCTAAGACAGACACAAGTCAAATATCAAAGTCGTTAGATAAAATCATAACTGATTATCCTCAAATCGACAGGTCAATAATTCGAGAGCATGTCTTAGATAATTATTCTTCTAAATCGATCATAAATAAACTATTATTGATCTACAAGAATGCTATCCATGAAGAATAGATATATATTTATAAATAAAGCATATCGTCGAGTAGTTTCTTCACTGATCAATTTGGTAGCTCGTCAGACCAACTACGATATTAAAAATACGATATTGATCATTGGCTCAACAAGAAGTGGAACTACTTTTTTGATGGAAAGTATCAATCAAAACAATGATTATAGACTCATATTCGAACCATTTAACAATACATATACCAAAGAATGGCGTGAGTTTGATACTAGAGAATATATTGATCCTACACAAGCTAACGATCATAAAAAAAGTGCAGTTCATGATATTTTGACTGGCCAAATAAGCAACTCTTGGGTAAATAGATACAATAGAAAAATAAGAAGTGATAGAAGATTGGTCAAGGCGGTAAGAGCAAATTTATTGATGGACCATATAAGAGCTGAATATCCCAACCTTCAAGTCGTTTATTTAGTGCGAAATCCATATGATGTAGTTGCTTCAAGAATTAATATGAATTTTGATGCCAGAGATATCCACCAAGTTCTCAATCAATCCACTTTTCTAGCTAAACACTATTCTGATATTAATATTGAAGAATTAAAATCGAATTTGGATTCGGTAGAAGCAAAGCATGTTGCGCTTTGGTGTTTCGAAAACAGATACCTTTTGCATTTGCAATCACAGCTAAATCTGCAAATACTTAGATATGAGGATATAAAGGGCAACTTGATTTCTATCAATAAAGGACAATTAAAACTTACAAAAAAAGATAGTAAACCATCAGCTTCTTCTTCTCCAAGGAATGCCTATAAACTGAATGCATCAGAGAGAAATAACATTACGAATGTATTGGAGTTATTTGGGATGGATGAATATGTAAATTAGCTATTCTATACTAAGTTTATTTTTCTTACTGATAATTTCCACTCAAAAGTCATTAGTTATGATGGCTATAAACATTTCCTTCCTAAATTTGAAAAGATTTATTAATTAATTAATCAAAGATTGTCTTGCCAGACGGGCCAACTTTTTTCCAGCAAAAAAAGTAGCAAAAATGCCTGAAATCTAAAGGTGATTTTGTTTCGCTAAAGCTACACAAAACGATGTTCAGCTCAATTACACGCTTATTCTACCTTACATTTTCCTCTTGGTAAATATTAAACCCGCTTGAATACAATGTTAGGAATTCAAAACATTAATTATCAAACGGTAGATGCGATTTCATTAGCATCACATCTATCACTTTTATATTCCAATTTTGGTATCTGCCAATGTAACACATTTACTATCCACCACCAATCAGATTATTGAACACTTTCCAATTCGTATTCTTATCACAATGTTGAGCATACTCTTCGAATATTGAAATCCCTGTCAGCTTATACAAATGTTCAAACTGATATTTCATAATACCCATATAATGAACGTTACAATGATTCCATCTATACATAGAGTACAGTAAACCTCGGTTCAACTTAAAGACAGGTAACCAATTTAACGCACTTTTTAAGTGTTTTTCAAATACTTCTAGATATTCCGAATCATTTGTCACAGCACAATATTCTCCAAGACCAATCAACCAAAATAAATAACCATTAAGCACCATAGAGGGTCTTTCTGATGGATATTCTTCCATCCATTCCATATCGAGCGTTAATTGTCTTTTGATTCCTCCATCTTTGACTTGAAGATCAAAATGATTTAAGGATTTTCGCGCTAGCTCTAACCATGATTTGTCTTCTGTTTTCTTATAACATCTAATGAAAAGAGAAGCCGCCTTTCCTTGTACAATCGCAGACAGATACTTGCCCGACAACCCGAATCTTTCGTAATTTTCATCGATTATAAAAGAGAGCTTATCGTTTAGGTCTGTAGCAAGACTCAATATATCATCAGATTTACCAAGTAACTCAACTTTTGATTCTAAGGACGTTCTAGAATCATGATAGACCAAAGCCAATATGAGATCGATTGTTATGCTTTTGTTTCCTTCATGAAAAGCTTTGGCGTCTTCATAATCGAAATAAGTCAAGGATTTATATTCAGAACTATAGTTCAATTCAAATTTACCGTCCCATTGATCTTTTACCTTGTCTTTGAAATAAGTATACGGATAAGAACCTCTAGTAAGCTTTTTCCAATTAGACATCAATTTTATTCTTGCTGTATTGAGCAAGTAACCTGACATTAAAAAACGATTTCTTTGAGCCATACTATTTACGAATTTGGATTATTTGCAATATAAGCCCTGGCTTGATTTGAAGTTCATTTACGATTTTTAGATTATACTCTTCCTCTGCTTTATTTATGATCGATTGCATCGATTCTGTCAGTCCTGATTTTACATTATTTACAGTATTTATTGTCTGAACTATATACACATCATTCTTTTGATTGAGCGCATTTGCCATATATCCTGTATCTAATAGAAGAGTCATATCAGTTTGTTTGTAGAATTGACCATGCATTGGATTTAGGTATCTTACTACATTCGTTTTTAAAGAGAGATCAAAAAACACATGGTCATCTTCATGGGTTTCGTATATATAATTACTAATCTCTTTATGCAGTTTTGCTTCTTGGAAGACTTTATATTTCATTCCGAGCATAATCATAATAACAAATAAGAAAAACGTCCAAATCACATACTTACTTATTCTTGTATTTCTAAAATACCATGCTACGCATAATACAAAGAATGGTAAAAGTGGAATCAGAAAACGCCCCATGAGAATTACCCCTTTCTCAAAACCACTATAAATACTAGCATTGAAACTATAGGTCAAATATAGAAACGTAAAAACAAAAGTTGAAACAACGATTGGCCATCTATATTTCCCTTTATAAGCCCCTAGAAACATCAAACTTAGTGGCATGCAAATCAATGTCAATAAAGCATATATAGTTATATTCCCTCCAATATTTGATAAACTAAAAGACTCTGCCAAAAGATAATAAAATGGATCTCCATAGAAATAATGTGATGACAATAATCTAGATAGGAATCCTAAGACCGCTCCCATAAAATAAAAGCCAAACCATCTGCGATCTTGTAGAAAGTGTATGAAACAAATACCTCCTAGAAGCACAATATTAGTCTCTCTTACCCAAAATGAAAAAGAGGCTATAAGACAAAGCCAAAACCACTTCCATTTACTTTCTCCATGTGCAAATAAGCCATAAATGAATATGCCACTCAATAGAAAGCTAGGGAGAGCACTCATCGTACTACTTGCAAAAAATTCAAGCGAAGGATACAGAAATATTAGTCCTAAAGCAGGAATGAAATAAGTACTGATCTTAATTGCTCTATACAAAAACCAACTTCCACTCAATATCGCAAACAAACTACCTACATAGATATACTTCAAGCCGAATAGCTTAATCCAAATGGCAATCCAAAAAGAATTACCTAAAGAATATCGAGTAAAGCTATATGGTACTTGTTCGTTTGTAATGGAGTCAACAAATGATAGGCTTGTCTCTCCTTGAGAAATAGCAATCGCCTGATTTACGTAAGTATACTCATCAGAAACAAGCCACCCCATGGGAAACATATATAGATACGTCACTGCAAAGGCGAGTAACAGACTATAAAAAAGGATGCTATCTAAATCAATATTTTTCACTAATCACAAAACTGCAAAAAGTAATGGATACTTTCAAATGTATCATGCAACTACACAATTTTCGACATTCTATCTTTCAAGACTGATCTTGTTGCTTCATTCGGTGCAGTATCAATGGCTTTCCAGAGCATGAGCTTTTGATTTTCAGCGTCCTCTGACTTTTCATATGCATTGGACCATACAGAATAAAACAAGTATTGGTGCACACCAAAGTCTTGGGCTTCTTTAGATTTTAAAATGGACATTGATTTCTCAATTTCCCCAGCATTCAAAAGTGAAAATGCATAATTCAGTTGAACAATCGGATTCTGATCTACTGATTGTAATTTAGAGTATAGGTCAGCTATCGTTTTCCAGTCTGTCGAGGTATAATCTTCTGTCTGAGTATGTATCCCTGCAATCACTGCCTCGATATGATAAGGTGTATAATAATCACTATTCATCGCTTTACCCATATAATTATTGGCTATCTTAATCATGGATTGATCCCATAATTTTCTATCTTGATTTTCTAATAGAATGAGCGAATTATCTTCAGTCCGTCTGGCAGGAATACGACTAGTATGGTATAAAAGCAGTGCCATCAATGCATGTGAAATACCAATATCTTGATGAGGTGCTTGACACAATAATTTAATCAGCCTCAACGCTTCATAGATCAGATCTTCACGGATTATATTTTCACTATTTATAGAATAATATCCTTCATTAAATCCTAGATAAATGGCTGACCGCAACATTGGAAATCGGTCCTCCACCATTGACAATTCTGGTAACACAAGGTCAGATTCTATGGATTTCAACTTAGCACGTGCTCTCTGAAGTCTCTTTTTTAGAGCCTCGGGCTTCATAATGAGAGCTCCGCTAATCTCTTTGATGCTAAACCCAGAGACCAACTGTAACATTAATCCCAATTGATCTTTAGAAGATAGATCAGGATGGGCGCACCAAAGCATTAGTTTGATAATAGAGTATTGGTCTTCTGATTCATTTTCGTATTCATAAGATAGCTTATATTCAGGAGCTACTTTTTCATAATAAAACTTCTTACGCCTCAATACATCAATCAATATCCTAGACGAAACTGAATATAACCAAGCCGCAGGAGAATCTGGCACCTCGCCAATGCTCCATGTCTTGATAGCTCGAACCATGGCATCAGATACTGCATCTTCTATTTCCGAGAGATGGATCATACCATATCGAGAACTAAGCCTCGATATGATATGTCCTGATTCGTGTCGGAATAGATTTTCTACGACTTCATTAGCCTTCATAATCGTCAGACATACATTCCCTCACTTCCACTCCACCGCCAAGATCAAAATCTGGATAGTCTCTTGCCACATCTAAAGCGGCTTCTATATTCTCCGCTTTTATAACATAATAGCCTCCTACAGTTTCTTTCACATCCATATACGGACCATCTTTAGCCACGCCATCTTTACTTGTAATAGTTCTGGTATCAGATAGTAATCCTTGACCATCCACAAAAATTCCTTTCTCCATAATCTTTTCATGCCACGCACCCCAATTTTGCATTCTTTGTTGCATTTCCCCGGGTCCCCATTCGATTTTTGAATAGTCTTCACCAAAAAAAATCATCATGAAATTTTTCATTGTCTTTTAGTATTAATTAGTTATTTCTAAGTCTTAACGACTAAGATAAAATATAATATCACACACATGACGAATCAGACAATGTAGAAGGGACATTTAATCCTATAATTTCACTAATTTGCAGAGAATAAACTAATTATGATGGCCACTCACCCAAAATTAAATATAAAGTCCTGGTCCGAAGAGGATCGTCCTAGAGAAAAAATGATGCTCAAAGGCAGAGAAGCACTCTCTGATGCTGAGCTATTGGCGATTCTAATAGGTTCGGGAAATACAGAAATGACGGCGGTAGGCCTTTCTCAACTTATCCTCAGTTCTGTAGATAATAATCTGCACGAATTAGGTAGAAAGGATTTGGCAGATTTCATGGTCTTCAAAGGTATAGGAGAAGCAAAAGCCATCACGATAGCCGCGGCACTTGAAATGGGTAGGCGGAGGCAACTCACAGACCCAAAAGAACAACCAAAAGTACAATCTAGCAAAGATGCATACCATCTCATAGCCCCCATCATTGCTGATAATAACTTCGAAGAGTTTTGGATCCTACTCCTAAATAGAGGCTCAAAATTGATCAAAAAAATAAAAATAGGTAGCGGTGGCGTCAATGCTGTTCTAGCGGATCCACGATTGATATTTAAACATGCAATAGAGAATTTAGCCTCCGTCATTATTCTCGTACACAATCACCCGAGTGGTAATTTGCAACCTAGCCGAGAAGATCTTAATATTACAAAAAAGCTGCAAGAGGGTGCCAAATTATTAGACATGTCAGTGCCTGACCACTTAATCATCACCCAAGAAGGATATTTCAGCTTTGCAGATGAAGGATTGATGTAGATTTGAAAAGGCATTTCAGTTTCACTGTTTCTTACAGAAGCTGGATGAATAAATTTCGTTTTTCTTTCCATTTCTCAAACTTCAATTATAAGTTTCTGCGGAATAGCTTAAATGGTCATAATCGCAGAATCGCTTTATTGTGATGACCTAAATTTCTACATAAAGAAAACAGTAACTGTGGTTACAATAAATCAAAACAATAAAAGATTAGTTATCTAATCCACTTAACATTCATTACTTTTATATCTCATTGAATATTTAATAGAAACTTATGACATTAAAGCAATTAATCAAGCTAGAAGATAAGGCAAAAGAAGTATGGGTAATCAGCCCTACCCTACATTACGATACAGAAAATAAAGATTTCTCAGAACTAGTAAGCGTAAACTTAGGCGAGAAAACGAAGTACAGATACATAGTTCCTGCAACTAAGACAGTCGAAAAAAACTTGAAATTGTATAAAAAAATGTACAATATCACTGAAGCTGAAATAGCGAATAACTTCTTGATTCTTCCGGACTCTGAGTTCATTCCATTCATGGAAGAAACTGCCATCTATGACGCTTCTAGAAATTGTGTAGCGTGTGCCGCACCTGCAACTGAGGATAGCAATGATGTGATCAAATTCAATGCAGCGACTTCAAAAACAATGGCAAAAGCATTCAAAGCAGTTTGGAAAAAATATAAGAGGACTAATCCGTAGATAATGTGTTATTGAAATGTTGAATTTCGAATTTCCAATTATTTTGATGGTTGTTTTTGACTATGAGTTGAAGAGGATCACTGCGATTGATTTTATTTATCGAGGTTTAACTCTTTCGCCTTTCTTTCCCTTTCAACTTAAATGTATTCGATGCTAAAGCATCGAATACATTTAAGTTTTTATTTATCAATTAACACTGAAGTAAAATCTTGCCTTGGGGGTGATTTTCGGCTAGAATGAAGTAGCTACTAGGATCAAGTGAAACTTGTCCAGCATTAAGCAATTCTGAAACTGTAAGTTCTTTGTCTACTTGATATTTAATTATTCCATTCGGATCCAAAATATACACGGTAGGCAAAAAGACTACATCTTATTTTCTTCTTAGATCTGTAGATCGAGTAGGGTTCTGCATATTGACCCTGTAATTGATAAAGTGTTCGTTGAAAAACATAGCAACATCCTTGTTTTTAAACTTTCCCTCCATCCGTTTACATGGAACACACCAATCTGCATAAGTGTCTATGAATACATTTTCGTTCCGCTTCTTAGCTAAACTCATGATAGCGGCAAGACTGCCATCCATGAATCGTATTCCTTCCTGAGCACTTATCGCAGCACTCCAGAAAACTAACATGGCTAAATAATAGTGTTTTACTTGTTTTCACTTCTTATTCTAGATTTGTGGTTTGCCGAGTCTCCATTGGTCTAGTAGTGATTTACGCTTTCTTCGACTCTATCACTTTCAGCATCATCTCCAATGCTTTAGATTCATCTCCAGCCTTCTTAGCATTTTTTACTCCTTTTTCAAGTACTTTTTTTGCCTTCTTATAATCATCCAATAACATCAGTGTCTTAGAATATGCCAATGCACTATTTACTGATTTAGCTTTCTTGAAGTATTTCTTTGATAAGTCTTTACTTAACTCCAACATATCATTATCAGTACCAAATGTTTTATGAAGCGTAAGGATGATATCATTTACTTTCTCTATATCTCCTTTGAAGTATATTTTAGATAGGTCTTTGGCTGCAGAGGCATACATAGCACTATTCTTCATACTTTTTGCATAGGTCATTTTAGTAGTCAACCCATATTCTTTTGCTCCAACTGTTAATGCAGTAGACTTCTGGATTGCTTCTTCTAAAAGATCTTCTGTTTCGTATTCTACCGCTTTTTTCAACGTGCTTTTACATGCAGATTTTACTTTTTTATCAAAAGCTTCCGCCCCTACAAGCGCTATTATAGCAGACTTATTCTCGACCATCTTATCAAATATCCCAGAGTCTGCATCCACTGCAGCTACATGGTAGAATTTCAGTTTTTGCTCTTCTGTAATTTCAGGATTTGATTTTAAATACATATTTGATATTCTAAGACTTGGCTTACCAGATTTGCTTAACGCATCTACATAGCTATATACTACATCGTACGATCTATCGCCAGTATCATATTTCTCTTTGTACTTGCCACTGGTATCATGACCTTTTATTGCTTGTTTCGCCATAGCGATCAATTGTTCCCCTTTTTGGCCACCTCTGATTTTCTTTACCACTTTGCCTTCTCCATCAAGGAAAAACATGGTAGGATATGCCGATACAGGATATTGACTATCGAATGTGCGACCATTCTTAGATTCCATATCCAACTTCAGATTAATAAAGTTTTCATTATAGATCGTTCCTACATCTGCCTTTACAAATTCATTTTTTGCCATACGCTTACATGGACCACACCACTCCGCATAAGAATCTACAAACAAGAGTTTGTTTTGTTCTTTGGCCATTTCCATCGCTTCCTGCCATTTCACATGCACAAATTCGATGCCTTGAGCATAGCTAGAAAGAGAGATAGAAAGTAAAAAGATAAATATTATAGAACGTTTCATTGATGTCATATTAATTAAAAAAGCAATATAAAGGTAAGTAGAGAATTTGGATTCTCCTAATGGGAGTTTGTCAGTTATACAAATTCTGTTTCAAAATGTCTGATTGAGACTTCGTTTAATTTTGAAACGTATTGAATCAAGTCCATAATTACTTGTTCTAAATTCAAATTTCTTCGGTACTCTTTAGCACTCCTTGAAGTAGAACACAAAAATATGGATCTAGGTTCGTGATTTGATGGGGAACTGGGGATTTAACATGATGGTAACGTGTGGTACAACTTAATAAATACTAATAATACATAATCATATGCAAGGGTAGTAATGTACCACATGTCACTATCCCCAATAGCAACCGCTATTTTAGTAGCCAAAATCAGATATTATGGCTATAATTAGAACTGAAAACTAAGCTAAAAGAAGATCGAAGAACTTAGTGAAGACTACCTTCAAGAAGAATCGCTGAACGTCAATGATTTAGAAACTAGTAAATCTACAATAGATAATCTGCGATAAGCGGAGGACATCCCGCCGTGAGGTTTGCGTCTTCATCGCTTGCTACCCATTGTATCATCTTTTCCTAATTATAAATTTACGGCAATTGATTATGGCATATGTATTTCCACCAGTTTTCTGATAGGTCCTGAGTTATCATTTGTCTTCTCAGTTTGTATTCTACGGTAAAAATTAAATATCAAATATAAATCGACTGCTTCCCCGTCTGTGCATATGACTGCCCTACGGGACAGTCTGATTAAAATAGTCAAATAACTAAATGGTCAATCCTGCACACAACGGACTGAGGAGCCGTACGACTTACTGTAGTCGTCGCGGTTGACCTTAGGACTGGTGTAGTTCAGGTCTCGGACCCAAGCACTGCCGCCTGACTCACTGGACGACCAGAAGTTGGCGTAGAGGGACTGATCGAAGAACGAGCCTGATGTACCCCGGAAGCCCCCAGGGAGACCTGTAAAACCGCTACTTCCGAATGCCCCGTTTTGGTCAAGATTTCCATTTGTCCAAAGTGGTTCGTTACCAGCCAACTGACTGCCTTGGTCTGTACCTCTATATCCTATACCATCGGCTTGAGATTGTGTCATACCCAATTCTATTTCTAAGGTTTCCCATTCAGCATCCGTGGGCAAATGCCAGCCTGTTGGGCATACACCTTGTGTGCCTTCCGTAGTTACATATTGCATCATCTCATCCCATTGGTAGAGACCACCGTAGGTGGTACAGTTGGCACCATCGTTACTATAACAGTATTTCTCTATGATATCATTATCCGTCTGATTATCTGTGCTTGTGGTGCTATTTATCATAGTTCCAAAATTGAGATTCTCTGCCATCCATGTCTGAGTTCCGATAGTGACGGTTTTGTAGGATTTATTATCCCTAGAGTCTATTAATATTCCCATACGCTGTGCATCGATTACGTCTTGTACATTAACACCCGCTCCTACCAAATCCTCTTGAGTATATCCACTTTCCAATAACTTCTGTATCATGAAGGGCGGAAGATTAGGACAATTACACAATTGATTCGCTAATTCATAATCCGAGGCCAGATTACGCGTCGTATCTATAGGCGGTGGAGGAGGTGGCAATGAGAAGACTGATCGAGAACCTAATGTGCCGTCTGCATTGTGGATGACTAGATTTTCTTGTGTGTCATCCGCTGTCATCTGGGTCACTTTTAGTTCACCCTGCACTTCTACTTGCTGGGCAGATAATTGACTCGTATTGAATGCTGTACTTGTTAAAAGTAGGAATAACAATACAAGCATTCTTTTTACTTCTTTTAGATTTTTCATTATTCTTACATTTTTTTTATTAAAATATTTACTGTTTACTTTTTTTATGAGCACTGATTTTTTTGTGCATTCTTGTGTGTAACCATCCACAATGATGTAAAGAAAAAATTCTGATCAGTCCCATACAAATAGATGAGGGCGCAACTACTTCTTATCAACAGCCAATGAAAGAACTGCAAGATGGTCTTTCAAATTGAATGGACAACCGAAGCAAATTTACAACTTGCGGAGATTTTAGATTATTGGAATCGGAGAAATGGCTCAACAGGCAATAATTTGGCTAGCAACCCTTACCCTCAGCCTTTCACATAAAAGCAATGATCTCCTACAAGATTTGATTCCTCTGGAATTACGGAATTGATCAAAAACTTTATTTACAGAAGATATAAACTTTTCCTTGATTTTGATTGCCTCCAATATCAGTTCTACTTGCCCCTATCATTATGAGGCCATCAGATATCTCAGCTCCGAAACCAAAAAAGTCATTTTCTGATTGTTCGCCACTCATAAGTATAGCTTCCAATTCCCAATCGTCTTCATATTTATAAATATATGATTTTGGAGCACCATTATTTATAGATGTGGATACAAGCGCTTGGTTTTGATAAATGGATACAGTAATTCCAAAATCTGAACCTTCTGTCGCTGGATTCTCTTGAAGGGTTTTCTCCAATACCCAAGACCCATTTTCTTTTGAGAATATATATGCTTGACCACTTCTAAAGAGATTGTTTACTTCATAACCTTCACCGCTTATAATCATTTTATCACTGTCAATATCTATTCTTCGTCCGAACCCATCTCCAAAGTTGGTGCTCATTCCAACATTTTCTATACTGTCTATGATTGAAACATTGTCATTTACATCAATTGCAAAAATAGAGACCCTACCTCCCAAAACATTTGCACTAAAAAAATCTGGATCTCCTATATAAAGATCACCTTCATAAAATTCAAGAGAAGCTCCAAATGTGCCAGAATTTGAAGGGCTAATTATAGTTTCTACTAAATTCCATAAAATACCTGATTTCTTAAAAACTAACACTTGATCAATGCCATTAATAAAATCAGTATTTCTAACGGCAGCATATTGACTACTTATGGCTACTGCTCGGCCAAAATGATAATCGTTGTTTCCGCTATTATTGCTCAGTTTAGTAACATAGGACCACAATCCATTTTCCAATTCGAATATATCCGCAGTTCCTTTCGACCCTTGATAATTATCGTTTCGAGATCCTACAATCAAGAAATTTCCACTTATATCTACTCCACCTTCTCCAAATTGATCAAACGCTTCGCCATCAGGACTTACTATTTTCTGATTAAATACATATGAGTCACCTTCTTTCTTCAAAATATAGGCTGAACCTCTTGAAGCATCACCCTCTGTATCTTGAGAATATGCTGATACTACAGCATAGTCACCATCAATATCTAAAGTAGCTCCAAGAAAATCAAAACCTCCTCCATCACTGGCTTTAAAACAATTACTAGAAGTAGCTATCGGGGCAAGCACATCACCCCAGATGGCAGTACTCTTAGTAAATGATCTCCATTTTTGACCATCGTAGCCTTCAAAATCTTGTAAATCTGCATTATATCTTATCACTCCCTCAACTGGAGTATTCAAATCATCCGCAACTTTTATTTTTCCATTTACATCCAAGGTTGCTTCAGGTACAGCTACATTGATTCCAACATTACTTTCATCAATAATCAACTGATGAATAATATGAGTTCCACGTCCTACTATCTCTGTCCCACAATCAGGAAGGTTGAAGTGTATATTCATCGCCGTATCCGCAGATATAGTATATGAGAGTGGTTGAGTACCAAAAGCCAGAACTGTGCTCTGATCTACCGACCTTAATGTGATCATATCATCAATTTCATCTGTAGTAAACATATAGGTTTCTCCCTGTATAAACGCATTGGCAAAAGCATAATCTCCAGGAAATGACTGTTCGCTGATAACTACCGTATCGAAATTACTTGGTGCCGTAATAGTAGCGTTGGGATACTTAATATTATTTTGACAGCCTTGAGAAAGTAAATTTCCCGCAATACAAAAAGTAATACCTATTAAGAGTAATCGAATTCTTCTTTTCATGTGTATGCAATTTTGGATTGAAAATCAAATTTCGCAAACAGCATTCTATTATTAAATAGCCGATTAGCCTACAGTCATATAGACTTATTATTTGGGGAAATGATTTTCTATGTCCATTTTTAGAATCAGGAAACTTTACAGAGACCACATCATTTAAGATTACAGAAGTCTTCATAGTTGAGGATCAAGAAAAATAGTCAGCGTAAAATATCTAGCTTCAACTCCACACAAATTAACATTAATATCAAATTACGTTTTGGACTATTTATTGGGTAAGTTATAATGCACTAATTACCTCTCCTTTTTTTTTCGGAAGCAACAATCTTATTGTGTTTTTAGGATTTAGTTTATTTTGCATATTGGCTGTACAAAAATTTAGACATTCATAATCTGGACTCAAAAATCAACAAATTCTTCTTTTCTGGTTCTGATTGGAATCCAATACTTGGACCCGCAAATATTTTAGAGCAGCTGAAAGAGTATAAAACTGATTAAAATTCTGAAAAGCAAGCCTGTAATAGTGAACTTAAAATAGATTAATATGAATTCGTATTCTACGATTAGGCAAAGTGAAAGCTTAACGTAAAAAATTGGCTCTCTGATAATCAATGGTTTGTGAATCGGTAGTCAGGATTAAAAAAATAAAATAGAAAAAATGCTTTTGTTTCTGAACAAAAAATCAAAATATACTTTAATTTAGTTGTACTCATATTTTTTCTTTCAGCATCCGTGCATAAACATCGACGCTAAATACTAAAATTGAGTTGAAATCAAATTGGAGGATTATAATCAATTTCTATCACGAATTATATCTATCGTAAGTACTACAAGACTAAAACATTTATCATGCGTAATTTTATAGTATCCGTCACTTTATCACTTTTTTTTACGAGTGTAATCGCGGCACAAGCTCAAACTGTTGAAGATGATTTTGAAGGGAATGGAACCATAATGACTTGGTTTGGTGATGAGTGTAGTATCAATACATCTTTATCAAATGCATACCCAATAGGAATCAATACCTCAGCCACTGTATTAGAATATTTAGATGACGGAGGTCAATATGCAAATGTTCGATTCGAAATAGAGAATAGCTTTGATTTATCAACCGACCATACTTTTTCCTTAAAGATATATATTCCTTCAAATGGATTGACAGGAAACCAATCCAACCAGATATCTCTAAAATTACAAAATGGATTTTTAAATGCTCCTTGGTCTACTCAATGCGAAATCAAAAAACCAATTGCTCTAGACCAATGGCAAATAGTGACTTTTGATTTTTCAAATGATGCGTATATCAATCTAGATCCGAATTCACCACAGCCTACCCAAAGAACCGATTTTAATAGAGTAGTGATTCAAATAAATGGAGAAAACAACAATGATCAAGTGCTTGTTTATATAGACGATGTTTTGTACGATGGTAATTTTTCCATTAATACGGATCCAGAATACGATGTTTTAGTTTGGTCAGATGAGTTTGAAGGAGATAGTGCGATAAACGCTTCCAATTGGTATCAGCAAAGTCAACTACCTCAGGGAGGTAGTTGGTACAATGGCGAAATACAGCACTATACCAATAGAGATGATAATTCCTATGTGAATAATGGAATCTTATATATCGTGGGTAAAAAAGAAACATTCACTGACCAAGGCCACACGAAGCAATACACTTCAGCTAGGTTAAATTCGAAATTTGCATTTTTATATGGGAAGGTAGAAGTACGTGCTAAATTACCTACAGGAGTCGGCACTTGGCCTGCAATATGGACGCTAGGTAAGAATATAAATGAAGATGGTGCATATTGGGATAACAGTGGATTTGGTACCACCTCTTGGCCAGCATGCGGAGAAATGGACATCATGGAACACTGGGGAGACAATCAAAACTATGTCTCAAGTGCTACCCATACTCCATCTAGTTTTGGTGGTACTATTAATACTGGCGGACAAACATTAACTGATCCATCAAATAGTTTTCATAATTATACGCTAGAGTGGTATCCTGAAAAGTTAGTATTCAGCGTAGATGGTCTTGTGCATTTCATATATGAACCAACAGAGCTGAATCCAGAAACTTGGCCTTTTGAATTAGAACAATATATATTACTCAATTTTGCTGTTCTACCTAATATTGATCCTAACTTCACTGAAGACGCTTTAGAAATAGACTATGTAAGAGTTTATCAAAGTGGCCCAATATCCTCTGTGTCAGCTACAGATAATAATCAGTCGATTGGTTTGATGAATGCTCCAAATCCAGCACATGATTACACCACCATTAGTTATAATCTATCTGAAAAAACAGAAGTGAAATTATTTATTCATGATATAAACGGCCGATTAATCCAAACGCTGATCAATGGGAAACAAACAGCTGGGCATCATCAAGTAGAATGGAATACTGGTAATTTGCCCCGAGGCTTATATTTCTACACCTTAAAACCTGGAAATGTAACCATTACGAAAAAATGTATTATTGATAATTAATAATATGATTGTTTGACTATGGATATTAGTTAGACAGGATGTTTATCGATTGTATTATGTTAAAAAGAGTTACCCTACGAGATTAGAGAAAACTAAGTATTAAACAAGCTCAATAATAGAGAAGTGGTCAATGCATATTCTCCATTCTTAACTATTGTGAAATTGGAAATAGTCAGCTTTTTTTAGTAATAACGATATATGTTTGCCTCCTAATTCTATCCAGTTAAAATTGTCACTCAGTTTCATTTGCTGAAAATAAATACAATAATTGCCCGACAAGTATACTAAGATTTGTGCGAACAGCTACCTCACATTCCAATACTGACCGCAGCTTCAGTGCCACCAGACACCTCGGACGTCTGCGTGAGCTTTACCGGATACGGACTTCTTATCTATTTCTAGAAAAAACATGAGACCTCTCTGGGTATGACGTTCACACCTCCACTTTTATACCTGCCGAATTTACCTAAATACCTTCCATGTAAGATTGGGACTTTAGAGATGATTGCCTCATCATTCAACTAATACCTCACAATCTTAGCCTTGCAGCTCGGCTAATACTTTCCGTTATCGGACGCATAAGATCTTACACTGGGCTTGTCGAAGGGAGCTTTAACCCTTAGTATGTTTGCCATGCGAGGTGCGCAATTAAAAATGACCATTATCCAGCGGCCGGGTTTAATAATATTACTTACTTGCACGTCCTATCTAGACACCCGCACATGATCGAAACTACTGCCATCGGCATAGAGGAAGACGGGCCAGCCACTTTGCAAGCGCCGCTTCGCCATTTATATCGTCACCTAGCTGAGCCCAAGACTTATTACTCCAATGATTCACCCACACATGACCCGCGTCACTGCCCGTACCATCATTAGTAGGTGCTCCTATCGTTACCTAATCTAACCCTTATTCGCCAGCTGCCCACAAGCGGCATCTATATCCTTACCTCTACTTCTACGGACTGTACACATTACATCATGGTCACGCATATATTGAGCGAATCGATCGATCTTGTCTTCATCTGCTTTTACGAAATCTACCCCGTCGATAGGGTTATATTCTATGATATTGATCCTTACTGGGAAGCTTTTGCACAGTTTGAGTAAGTTCTTTGCGTCCTCTATGTTGTCATTGAAATTTTGGAAGGCTATGTATTCGTAACTGATTCTATTTTTAGTGACTTGGTAGTAATACTTAAGTGCATCCATCAAAATTTCGAGATTGTTTTGCTCATTGATAGGCATGATCTCATTTCGCTTTATATCATCTGCGGCATGTAGTGATATTGCAAGATTGACTTTACTGGCATCATCTGCCATTTTCTTGATCATCTTAGCTATACCTGCTGTGGAAACGGTGATCCGTCTTGGTGACATGTGAAGTCCATCTTCTGAAGTAATATAATGAATACTCTTCATCACATTTTTATATGCTAGAAGTGGTTCGCCCATACCCATGTATACGATATTAGTCAGCGGGTGACCATACATCTCTTCGCATACTTTGTTGATCATCACTACCTGATCGTATATCTCACCTGGATCAAGATTACGAATGCGTTTCATCTGACCCGTAGCGCAGAACTTACATGTAAGACTACACCCTATTTGTGATGAGACACATACCGTGAATCTATTATCCTTAGGAACAGGGATAAGAACCGACTCCATAAAATGACCATCATGTAGTTGGAACCTTGTTTTTACCGTGCCATCATTAGACTTTTGAGTTACGTCTTCTTTGATCGCATTGATTACAAAGTTAGTATTGAGTGTTTCCCGCAGGCTTATACTCAGATTGGTCATTTCCTCAAATGACTTTGCAGATTTCTGCCATAGCCAACTATAGACTTGCTTTGCTCTGAATGCTGATTCACCTAGTTCTACAAGATAATCCTTGATTTGGTCTCTACTGAGATTTCGTATGTCTGTCTTTACTAATTCCACACTACAAAGGTATACAAATAAAAGATTGGAGATTGGAGATTTTTAAAGATTGTCTCGCAAAGGCGCAGGGTGCATTTCCTTTAGTATTGTAATTGATTAAAATTAATCATATTACTATTATTATTATGTTTATTTCTTTTGCTTCTTTTCTTTAGAATCCACATTTTTATGTTGATAAAAGTAGTGGAGGTGAACTATGTGCATTTCTAGGCATCAAGGCCTATATTGTGAATCAGTCCTCCACTACTATTTTAAGATTAAGCACCAAGTAGAAATTCAGGCGTTAGGGCCTATTAAAGGTATCAGTGTTAATCTTTCTTATTTATAAATTTAAATGTATGACAAATTTTCTATTTTTTATCGGAATCGATGTATCAAAATCAGTAATTGATATTTCCTATTATTGGATGGGAAAATCAATTTATTTGGGTCTATTTGAAAACTCAATCAAAGGTTTTAAGAAGTTTATTATTGAGCTCTCCAGGCTTAATCAAATACCGAGTAGTGATTGGTTTATTTGTTTTGAAAACACTGGGCCTTACTCCAAAGAACTTCTTTATTACCTTGTCGATCAGAGCATCGCTTGTAAAGAAGAGAACCCCCTTAAGATTAGTAGATCCTTAGGTATGAGAAGAGGAAAGTCAGATAAGGTGGACTCTCTAGATATCTGTAATTATGCATTTGAAAAGTGCGATAAAATAACTGCAACTGTACTAGATGATCCAGCTATCATTAAGCTCAAAACACTACGCTCACGCCGAGACCTGCTCGTAAAGAAAAGAACAGCACTTTCAGTCTCATTAAAAGAGCAGAAGAAAGGAATGGATAGTGTTTTGTATGAAGAATTAACACAAGACAACAAAGAGTTAATTAGCCATTTCAATGAGCATATCAAAAGGGATGAACGTAAAATAAAAAGCTTGATGAAATCTAATGACCAAATGTTGAAAAACAATGAGTTATTAACATCCGTGATCGGAATAGGTATGGTGACGGCTGCATATTTTATAAGTACGACCAATAACTTCAAGAAAATAGTGAACGCGAGGAAATATGCTTGCTACAGTGGCGTAGCTCCATTTCCAAATCAATCTGGGACTAACAAAGGCAGAACAAAAGTAAATAGCATGGCTAATAAAAAGCTAAAAAGCATATTTTCTAATTGTGTTGCAGCCGCAGTGATACATGATCCTCAACTGTCTTTGTACTATCACAGAAAG
>JBLHWH010000049.1:0-33731 GCA_047628935.1 Halioglobus sp.
TAAAATTTAAGCAATTGGTGGCTCATAGATTGGGAAGTCCATTTATAGTCAATGCGCCAAAACAACTATATAATAATAAATGTATAAAGTCAAATCATTTTCTAATCCAATTTCCAAAGCACTATCAGAATACTTGAAATAATAGGTAGAAATGCTAGATGAAAGAATTGTGGTAAGAATGTCACAAAACAATTTAAACCAGCTATAACTAGACACCCAGTAAGCACCATCTTCAATATAGTATTCCCTCTCAATTTTGTAGACACAAGCAATATTAGTGGATTCAACCAGAGTACATTCCAATTGTCTCTAGTCGCTCCGTGATTGGTACCAAACCACATAAAAATCAGAAAAATACCTAGGAACCCAGAAACGCCAAGCAATACTTTGTTGAATATTCTTGACCACTTATTGGACTTAAGATTAATAGCAATAGTGATAAACATAAGTAATAGCATAAGAAATAATGGCCATGGTGTAGCATAGCTTTTTCTGCTTTCATTATCTTTTTCAAAGTCTAGAATTAATCGAGGTTCTTTTGCTAATTCATCTGTAGTTCCTTCATATTCGACAGTTGCATTTGCTAGATTATCCATGAGGTATTCTGGTAAAAACATTTGATGCCTTCGATTAGTTAGTTGATCTGCTCTAGCACCTATAACTATATCAATTCCAAACTCTGACCAAGGCAGATTTTTTAGGTTTTCTTTTAGGAGATCTCTAAATGTTTTCTCCTCTACTTCTTTAAGATAGTTGATTTCTTTACCTGGTTGTCCATAGATATCATATACATCCACAACCCTAGTGGCACAATTATCATAAAAGAAATCGTAGGCATATGCTCTATTTTCTGGTTTAATATTATCCTGTAAAAATCCAACTATCTCCTTCTTTCTCTTATTATCAAGTATCAAGACCTGTTCAAAAATTGACCGTTTATCAGCTTGATACTCGCGAAGGAAGTATTGCATCTTTGTATTATCAAGAAGATATGGGAGTTGACCCCTCATGAATTTCACATAGAAATTTGGCGTTTCGAAACTGAACAACCCATAATTATAAACTAAGTCTAAATCAAGCTGAGCATTATTAATTCTAATTGCTGTATGCCCAAATGTAGAATACAACTCATCACCACTCCTACAGGTAAGAATACTAATATCAGTTTGCGCTAAAGTAAGACTGTCTGACTGAGCAACTGATTTTGAAACTGAAATGCATAAAAACAAAATGCCTAGTATGGTTAGCTGACGTAATTTCATATCGCAAGGTATAAAAAGATGAATAATCTAGATCGCTAACGAATGGGAATTGAGAAAAAAAATGGTAAAAAGGAATTTAACTCAACTTTTAGATAATTGAAAGAAGGCGAGAACATTATTTGGTTTGTAGCAATGTGAAGTTATGAACCAAATATTGTGCCCATTCCTGACATACATAAAATAAAAAAGAGTCAACCACGTTTGGAAGACTCTTTTTTTTCGGCTTATTTAGCCGAATTAATATGGGAAACAATATATACCAAGACTTTACCAGAGTCTCAATAATTTTTTAGGCCTTAATAAAAGAGAATGGCTTCCACCACATATGGCGGAAGCGCACTCAAAAACACCTTTTATTCTTCAATTGGTTTAATCACACGCTTCCTAGATACACTTCCCTCTACTTATTTGAGAAAATCTAAGCATCGTAAATATCTTTCGATATTTTAAAAAGGTCTACCTTTCAATGGCAGACCTTTCCGATCTTAATACACCCTATATTTCCGGGCTTCTTAATTCATCGGTGTTATTTTAAGTGAATGGCTTCCACCACATATGGCGGAAGCACACTCAAAAACACCCTTTATTCTTCAATTGGTTTATTGATTTTTTTTTAAAGTTCTCCGTCTGCAGCTCCTATAAATGCCAGTATAAATTCGATGATCATTTCCATGTTGAATACTTTTTGTTAGTTACGTTATTATAAACACAAATATAGATGTGATCTTAACCATAACTTATAACAAAAAACACATAAAACAGACAACGCTATTTAAATGACAAATCAACAATACTATCATTAAGTATTTGATTATCAATTAAAATTGAAGTTTTAAATCTTCTCTTATTAATTATAAAACAAATATATTAGCTTTAAACTTATAATATAATTACATTCCTACTACTATATAGACATAACTATATAATAATAAAATAAGAAATAAATATATAATCAATTAATTATCAACAATTTAATTTATTAATGAATCTCGACATATACCAAATAACATTACTTTTATCAAAGCAACAAGTCATAACTTTAGGTCTATTTAATGATGGAAAAAGTAACGAAGACTCAAAATACATGGTTTTTTATCAATTAATTCATTCAACTTCTGTGGTAAATGATGATGAAGCAATAAAAATCCTAAATTATAAGAACAGAGCATCATTTCTTAAATTTAAGGATCGATACAAAAATAAACTTCTAGATTATATTTTATTATCACAAGCAAGAATTCCTAAAACTGACACTTCTAATGAAGAATATTATAACTTATTGAAGCTATTCTCAACTGCAAGAATATTACATCTTAGGAATCAAACTGAAAATGCTATTATATTATATAACCACATTCACCAGCGGAGTTTAAAGTTAGAATACTTAGACTTATTAATATTTACAACGGATAAACTAAAACAGCATTACGCTTTCATAGAACCCAATAAAAAGCTTTTTATTTATTATACTGAAAGGACAAATATAAATGAAGCAAATTATATTAAAATGAACAAAATAAATCACTATTACGACAAGATTTCACATGATAATATAATATTAAGTAGTTCTAATCTACCCCAATTCAAAGAAGAAACTCTAATCACTAGCCAAAAACTACTTGCAGAAATAGAAGAAACTGACCTATTCGAATACAAATACAAGGTCTTAGAGATTGCTTCGTATGCTTGCAATATTAATGAAGAATTTGAGAAATCAATTCAATATTCGAAAAAATCAATTTTATTAACTAAAGCTCATTTCAAAAAAATTCATACTAAAATAGCTGTTGCATATAAAGACATATTAAATGCTTATCTCCGATTAAATGACTTCAATAATGCTCAACTCTACCTTTCTAAAATATTAGAAGTATCAAAATCAATAAATCACAATTACTTCAGATACAAAAGTCTCGAATTCACATTGTATACTAGCACCCTTGATTACAACAATCTTTATACACTCACAAAAGAAATACTATCTCAAAAAAAGATCAAAGACTACAAAATCCATATCGAAGAATGGACCATCAGAGAAGCGTTTGTCAATATCTTAGTTGAAGCTGGAAAGGTCGACCCAAAACTTATAGCAAACTCAAAACGAAAATTCAAACTCAGCAAATTCATCAACGAAGTAGAATTCTATTCAAAAGATAAGCGAGGAACTAATATATCTGTCCAAGTAATTCAACTCATCCACTTCCTAATAAGAAAGGACTATGATAAGATAGTAGATCGATTGGACGCATTGAATCAATATACATTTCGATATCTCAAAAATGATGAGACCCTAAGATCAAACTGTTTCATAAAAATGTTACTCAAACTGCCTGAAGCGGAATATCACCCGCTAAGAACGAAAAGATATGTTGCCAAATACGAAAAGAAACTAGCCGAAAACTCGTTCGAAATATCGATGAAAGAAATAGCCATAGAGATAATCCCCTACGAACATCTATGGGATATCATCATGGAAATCCTGAATAAAAACTTAGAAAGGAAAACATCTAAAAGGTAAGCATTATCTTTCCATCTCAATAGTAAATACCATGAAAACGATAACAACTGTAGCTGCCCTACAAGCCGAAATAAGCAAACTCAAAGCAAAAGGAAAAACAGTAGGATTCGCTCCTACAATGGGTGCTCTTCATCGAGGACACATGTCACTTATGCACGCATCAAATGATGAAAATGACATAACAGTATGTAGTGTTTTCGTAAACCCAACGCAGTTCAATGAAAAATCAGATCTTACTAAGTATCCACGTACGCTTGCGGCAGATGAAAAACTACTTAAAAAAAATGGAGTAAATATCGTTTTTGCCCCTACTGCTGAAGAAGTATATCCAAAAAAACTAAAAACAGAACTCAATCTAGATTTCAAAGGATTAGACAAAGAAATGGAAGGGGAATTCAGACCTGGACATTTCGAAGGTGTCGTGCAAGTGGTAAAAAGACTTCTAGATATTGTGACACCTGATGCGATTTATATGGGTCAAAAAGACTTCCAACAATTCACTTTGGTTCATTTTATGATGGAATACTTTGATCTTTCAACTCAAATGCGGGTCATACCTATAGCAAGAGAAGAAAATGGTCTAGCTATGAGCTCTAGAAACGTAAGGCTCACGCCAGAAAATAAAGCAACAGCTGTCGAAATAAATAAAGTTCTCAAATACGTAAAAAGAAACAAGTACAAAAAATCTTGCAAAGAATTACAAGGTTATGCAATGGCCCGACTTGCTAAAATAACAGAATTCAAGCCTGAATATTTCACTATTGTAGATGCGAGAACATTAAGAAGTATCTCTAGCTGTAAAGATTCAGATTATGTGGTCGCTTGTACCGCTGTGTGGGCAGGAGAAGTCAGATTGATTGATAATATGGTACTTAGGAAGCCTAGGGGATTGAAGATATTTGTTTGATTCTGACTCAAATCAATTAATATTGATAACGAAATATTTGATAAATTTGGACACTCCAAAAACACAAAGAATGAACATTAAATAGCATTTATTTATTAAATAATAATGCTAACTCAAGCATCATTACGACAAATTATCACTTAACGCCGCCTATGGGCATGAAAGCTACAAAGCTTATTCCTCTTAATACTTTGGCTAATTTCATGATCTTCATAGTACTTGGTACTATCTCCGAAGGAATAAGATATTTATATCGCCATTTAAAAAAGAAAGAACAAAAAAGAGCCATCTGGTTTGAAATTCTAGAGAGCTCTTTTTAGTTTTGGATAATATTATTCTGTAGCTTTTTACTATTTAAGATTATTCTGCAATCGTTCATTCCAGAAGTGTAAATACTCTTTGGAAAGCACCTTTATTCATTCTGCAAATCATCAAACATCCCTTTGAATGGATCAGTAAATGAAACCGTATTGTTTAAGAAACTTTTGCTGACCATCTCTAATTCGCTTAAGCCATGTAATACTAATTCCATGTAAGCATATTTTTGCTCTTCTGGGATATTTTTATCAGAAACTAATCGTCCTAGTCCAGCCACTTTAGATAACTTTTCTTTGTAAGTCTTCTCATCATCGTCATTCATAAGGTCTATTTGATTCCCATCAGCGAACCAAGCTTTGGTAGCTCCATACGGATCTCTATCTACACCCTTTTCGAATTCATTTGGTGCTGCGAATGTCTCTAAGAAAATCTCTTTGATAGCCCCACTCAATAAGTGCATTGCTACATTATATGGACCTTCTTGTTCCCCTTCATAAACTAGCTCTACCTTACCAGTAATAGCCGGTACTACACCCCAAAAATCAGTGACTCTTGTGTCTGTAGCCTTATCACCATTAATAATCATTCTACGTTCTGCAGTACTTACTAGATTTTCTAATGCTGAGATAGACAATCTAGCGGAAACTCCACTTTTCTCGTCTACATATTCACTTTCTCTAGCTTCAAAAGAAACAAACTCAAGCAAATCTCTATGCATATCCAGAATAGTAACAACTGATTTCTGATCTTCATGAAGATTTGCTTCTTGACCAGTTATTTCTTTTGATATTTCGATAGTCGTCGGATAGTGTGTTAATATTTGACTTTCTATTCTATCTTTCAATGGTGTAATTATGCTACCTCTATTTGTATAATCTTCAGGATTTGCAGTAAATATGAACTGCACATCAAGTGGTAACCTCAACTTAAATCCACGGATCTGTAGATCTCCTTCTTGTAGTATATTGAATAGTGAAACTTGGATTCTAGGTTGTAAATCTGGAAGCTCATTGATCACAAAAATTGACCTATGGGACCTGGGCACTAGACCGAAATGGATCACACGCTCATCAGAGTATGGTAACTTAAGGGTCGCCGCTTTGATAGGATCTACATCACCTATGAGGTCAGCTATCGAAACATCGGGAGTAGCTAGTTTTTCAACATATCTATCATCTCTATGAACCCACGCTATTGGTGTAGCATCACCTAATTCATTGACAACATCCATTCCATGCCTAGAGATTGGCTTTAACGGATCGTCATTGAGTTCATTACCCGCAATTATTGGCATATATTCATCAAGTAAAGTAACCAAAAGCCTTGCTATCCTCGTTTTTGCCTGTCCTCTAAGACCAAGTAATAGTACATTATGTCTCGACAAAATAGCTCGCTCAATATCAGGAAGAACCGTATCATCGAACCCGAGAATCCCTTCAAATATTCTCTCTTTATTTTTAAGCTTTGTAATCAGGTTTCCTCTCAGTTCTTCCTTGACTGATTTTGATGTGTATCCTGATTTCTTAAGCTCTCCTAATGTCTTGATGTTATTCATATATATTTGATTACCAGAGATTCTTCATTTAAGCAGAGGCTCCTTTATTATTCGTAATTATTGTAAGAAACTAATTTATTATGATCGTTTTCTCTTTCTTTTATTCTGTTTGTAATCCATGAAGATAAACTCACCCAATCCTTGCAAAGAACTATAAAATGCTTTACCATTATTTGCATTAGTGAATTGATCGACAAAATTGACCAAATATGGATCTCTGGCAATCATAAATGTGGTGATTGGAATATTTAACTTCCTACATTTTGTAGCTATTCCTAATGTCCTATTCAATATCGTTCTATCTAGACCAAAGCTATTTTTGTAATACTTCTTTCCTTTTTTGATACACGTCGGTTTCCCATCCGTTATCATCATTATTTGCTTATTCGGATTTTTTCTTTTTCTTAGAATATCCATTGCCAATTCTAATCCTGCGACAGTATTCGTATGATAAGGTCCTACTTCTAAGTATGGGAGATCTTTTATTTCTATCTGCCAAGCATCATTCCCAAAAACAATAATGTCCAATGTATCTTTTGGATATCTGGTAATGATCAACTCCGCAAGTGCCATTGCTACTTTTTTCGCAGGTGTAATCCTATCCTCACCATATAGAATCATACTGTGTGATATATCAATCATGAGTACTGTACTCGTCTGACTTTGATAATATGTTTCATGGACTTGAAGGTCATTTTCAGTCATCTTAAACTCATCAATACCGTGGTTGATATAAGAGTTTTTAAGAGATTCCGTCATAGAGATATTATCCAGTTTATCGCCAAATTCGAATGGTCTCAGTTCGGAAGTAAATTCATCTCCACTGCCACTTACTTTAGTATTGTGTTCTCCTTTCCTTGACTTCTTGAGTTGGTCAAATATATCATCAAGTGCCTGTCTTCTAAGTGCTACTTCCATCTTAGAAGTAGGTGTAAACTTAGGATTATCTCTATCCTTATTACTGATAAGCCCCTTATCTATAAGATCTTGGATAAAGTCAGCCATCCCATAATTATTATCGGTAAGCTTATACTCCTTATCGAGTTCCGTAAGCCAACTGAGTGCTTCTGTCACATCACCACTTGTATGCACAAGCAGTTCCTTGAATACCTTCAATAGCTTCTCAAATGGATTCTCACCATCTGGATCTGGTACATACTCACTAAATCTCCATCCTTTCATCTCCTACAGTTTATAAGTGCGATAATGAAAGTAACGCAATATTCTTAGATAAGTTGAACTATGTAGGTTAACAATATATAAAATAAATTAATCGATCGCAATTGAAACAATCTCCTCTAACAATTTGGTTACATGCTCCTCTTTTGTCAAGGCATTGATAACCGTCATTCTGAGATATCTTACACCGCTTATTTCAGTAGATGTAATATAAAAATCACCTCGCTTGACCAGTACATTCCTTATTGCTAATTGATAGTCGTTTCCATTTTCTCCAGAAATATATCTAAAGCAAATAATATTAGCCTCTGGATAATAAGGGCATTCAAAATCAGGATGAGCAGAGATGAGATCATGAAACTTCCTTGTTATATCATATTGATTATCAATATAATCAGAAAGTCCTTTTTCTCCTTCTGCCGCTAGCACCCAAAACAACTTAGTTCCGATGCCCGCCTTTGTGCATTCTATGGTGTACGGCATAAGATCAAATCCTGGCTTTTCTTTATCATGAAACAAATAACTCCCTTTCTGCTGAAATGTGTTGGCTAGGCTATTGCTATCTTTGAACAATACTGCTGCGCATAATGTAGATGTTCTTAGCATCTTATGCGTGTCCCAGATCATAGAGTCCGCTCTTTGCAATCCTTCCAAGAAGTGTTTTTCTTTGTTAGAAACCAATGCAGACGCCCCATGTGCACCATCGACATGAAACCACAATCCATTCTCGTTGCAGAATTGACCTATCTCATCTATTGGGTCATATAGGCCTGTGGATGTTGCGCAAGCATTGGCGACTACCGACATTACTCTTTTTCCTCCTTCCATAGTCTGTTTATATACTTTCTCTAGATGCTCAGGTTTCAAGACTTCCATTTTGGTAGTAGGCACTGTCACAAGATTTCGATTTCCCATTCCTATTATAGATATCGCTCTGGCTATAGAATAGTGTGCCACCTCCGAACCGATAACGACCAAATCTCCAGGATTCCCTTCTTCCCAAGCTTCTGGTGCTATTCGAGCTCGTGCAGCAAGAAGAGCCGTAAGGTTTGCCATAGATCCTCCATGTGTTAGCACTCCACTCCCATTGCCTTCTTTTTGAGAGAAATCTTCGATACTATCGCCTACGAACCATCCCGCTTTTTGCAACATCCAATTGACCATGGTTTGTTCTATCACCGCAGCACTTGGCCCCATTTCGTATATAGCCATAGGGTTATTGATAGCCCCACATATGAAGTCTGCTATTGCAGAAGCTAGATGAGAGGAAGAAACCTGATGCCCAATATAATGTGGATGATGCATTCGTTGACTATTATCTAAATATGTCTGAAGGAAATCAGAAACATTGTGCTCATTTAATCCTCCTTCCTTTATCCATTTTGTCAACCCAAGATCTCTAGACAATTTTGATGCAAGCTCTTGTTTGAGTACTTTGCCATTTCCGGACATACTCGTTTCTATATAATCTTCAAGCTGAGGTAGAATTTTCTTTACAATCGCTGATAAGTCTGATGCGGTATTTTTCATAATTCACTAAAACTTCATAAACTTAAATACCTGACCTCCCGACACGATAAAATACATTCCACTCGGATAATTGGATACATCAATCTGACTCAGACCTTTATCGATTTGGCTATCATCCATTTGTTCACCATTTAGATTAAATATTAGCACCTTGCTATTTCTCTCAGACAATACCTCCAATGTATTAGAAACCAATGTTTGTATGATTTGGAAACCATTTGCCTCCATTATAGATTCTTCCGTTGCCGTAATTACACAACCAAAATCAAACGGCTCTAGCTCTATCGGGTTGCCTGGCGTCAAATCTTTACCTTCGAATGCTAAGTAATCTGGCTCATATCTTAATGCTCTAAAAACACTATTTTGAAATATTGGCTCCCCTTGAGTAGCCGGTCCAAAACTGCTCCTCACAGGATTGATATATTCCCAGACAATATCGCCATCTTCAGTAACCTCTATGAATCTACCTTTGTTTCCAGAACAAATAAATGCATTGCCATTAGATAAAAACTGTACCCCCGAAATCCTATTTGAAAAAAAACTAGGCGCATCATAAGTCCAATCAGGTTCAGAGGGTCCAAATGCTTGTCCATCATCTATTGAATAATTAAATCCATCTAGAGGTGGTGTCAATCTCTCCACTCTTGATCTATTGGTCATCCATTGATTATTAAATACAGAAAGACTTCCCCCATTCGGAACATCATCCGGAATCCATGCTATATTATGCTGCTTAAATAGTACTTGGTCTTCAGAAGTACCTCGACCATACACTTGCGGATTACCATACCTGTATATAATATCACCTCCTTTGCCAGAGTTACCTCCAGATGAAGTCCTTGCTTCTGCGGTAGTTGTGCTATGGTCTATAATCCATATCTCACTGAAATCCCTTGAACTTACTACTATTTGATCCAATTGTTCATTGTAATCAATTGCATTGAAGTGTGCCCAATCTTGATCTAAGCCTTCGTCAAATGGCAGGTAGTTAAAATCCATTTTACCAGGATTATCAGATATTACTCCGAAGTTGGGTTTATTTGGGAACTGATCCTGTACTAAGTGATCCAACATGCTCCATTCCCATATAATCTCAATATCATCTGCACCAACTATTTTTATCTCGAATATTTTTTCAATCCACATATCTGCATCAAAACTTCTACCCGCGGCCACCGCTTCCTCAGCCGACAGAGAGGTCCAAGCTAAAGTTAAAAAATTACCATTGGGGAGCGGTGCTATATCATGGTGTGATTGCATATTTTCATTAGAAAACTCATATCTCCAAAGGATATTACCACTCCAAGAAAAAAGCTCAAATTGACCTCCTACTCCACCACCGTTAAAATTTCCTCCTATTCTACCGCATCGCAACAGATTACCATTTTCAATAAGATATAGCCCTAGCCCTGGTTTAAAAGCGCTTTGCCATTTTTTTACTTCAAAGCCACAATTGTCTATTAAATATGTAGTTGTGCTGTTTGAAAATAATGTATATCCATTCAGGGATGCTTCATCATTGGTAAATAGGCCTACTGTTTGTTCTTGCGAATACAGTCCCAATTGTAGGAATAAAAATATACTTGCTATAAAGTGTTTCATCTATTCTATATTTCGATCTAAAAGTATAAAATCATATTGACTGATATCTATAAATAATAAAGAAAGGTCGTATGGATTATTCAATCGGAGGATATATCTTGCATCATAATGAAAACCAACAAATATATTAGTACCATAAAGCCATTTTTAGACCGCCCTTTTCCAGAGGCCGTAAACCTGTCTACTTACGTTAAGACAATGTTCATCATAGGTACTTTTGTGGCTCTTTTTCTTGGTCTGATTCAGCCATTCAATATGGATCAAATCCAAGGCACAGCATGGACACACGCCATATTATTTGGAATCATAACCTTCTTGACTGGAATAAGTTATGAAATTATGCTTAAATATGTTTTAAAAATAAAAAAAGAAGGAAAGAGTTATACATTCGTCAAATGGATGACCCAAGTGATTGGATTGCTACTGTTCATCTCTCTATTCAATTATTTATACTTAGCCTTTCAGTTTGGCATGCCCTTGAGTGGGCTTATGTACATGATCTGGGCGACTTTTTTAGTTGGTATATTTCCTACTGTGTTTATTGGCACCATTTCCATGATCAAAAGCGAAAAGAGAAATTCTGAAATTGCGGATACTCTAAATAGGAAAACAATAAATCCAAAACCTAATTCTCATGAAACATTGATATTTGATATTTCAACTAAAAAAATATGGTTAATCGAATCTCTTCAAAATTATGTAAACATATATTACTGGAATGATACCTCAATGGAAAAGAAAACAGAAAGAGCTACACTCAAGTCTTGTGAAGATCAAATCAAGAATACTAATCTGCTAAGGTGCCATAGATCATTTATTGTCAATACGTCAAAAATCGAAAATGTAAGTGGTAATGCTCAAGGTCTTAAATTGAAATTATCCAACTATGACGTTCTTATACCTGTATCTAGAAGCTACATTCCTCTTTTTAAAGCTTGACAACCGTCCCTAGGCCTTGTTATACATCACTCTTCTCTTTGTCACACATCCCTCTTCATGATATCAGTCACATAGAAAAGAATCTTTCTGCAACTTCCTATATGTTTGAATTATTAATCAATGAAGTGATTTAAAAACTAAGGTTAATATGATTTGTAAGTGCTTGGTTTACAAGATGAAGCTCTTTTGGATAAACTTAGCCTGAGCTAAGTGCAGAAAAAAAAGCTGAAATATTGTGAATCAATGGCTTACAAAGGTATTAACATTATGTTCTTAAATCACTTCAACATATAAATACGAAATGAAAGCAATACATGACATTTTTATTTGGATACATATACCAGCAGGCACTCTTAGTTTGATTCTTTTTTGGATCCCTGTTATGGTAAAAAAAGGCAATAATATTCACCGTAAAGTTGGGAGAGCATATTACTGGTGCATGTGGATTGTTCAGATCACTGCGCTTATCCTTAGTATAAACAATGCCATTATGGGCCAATATATTATGGCTGCATTTTTAGGATTCCTTGCTATCTTGACAGGCTACCCACTTTGGTATAGTTATGAAATCCTACAACAGAAAAAAGAATGGTCTCAACGATATTTTAATAATAGAAAAGCATTTGCTTGGATATTATTTTGTGCTAGTCTCTCCATGGTCATTGGTGCTGCCCTGATGAAGTTTCAGAATCAAGGAGTGCTTATGCTATTCTTCGGTCTTCTCGGAATTCCCGCATTGAGAGATGCTCGCATGACTAAACAAACTGCCATGCAGAAAGAAAACAGAATCAGGATGCACATGAAAGGGACTATCGTTTCTGGGATAGCAGCTTATACAGCATTTTTATCATTTGGAGGACGTTCATTATTTGGAGATTTGCTAACCGGGTATTGGCAAATATTACCATGGATCGCTCCTACTATTATTGGAGTTACTATTCTGAGGTTCATGAAGAGAAGGTATAACTAATCCCACCTTTTTCTTAACCATGTCCTGTACTATATTTTTTGGATAGCCTTTAAAACCACTTTATGGTAAGATCAATCAACTTCTGTTTGAAATCATTGTAAGGTGGCACTAAAAGCTCCAAAGCATTAGGTACATTCTGTTTGAGCACACCTCTAGCATTAGAAAAGGCTTGAAACCCATAATATCCTCCTCCTTTACCGATGCCACTATTATTAGAACCACCAAATGGTAGATTGGCATTATAAAAATGTACTCCGTTATGATTGATGCATGAACCACCGGCTCTAGTGTTATTCATAATGTGAGTTGTATTCTTTCGGCTTTTACTATAAATATAGAGCGCTAGAGGTTTTTCTCTTTCATTTATAATATTGATAACTTCATCTAAGTTATTGAAACTATGAATTGGAAGTATGGGTCCAAAAATTTCTTCCGTCATGACCTTACTATCCATTGGCACATTGGATAGAATAGTTGGTGCGATGTAATTTTCATCAGAATTGGTATTTCCTCCAAATTCAATTTTTGCACCTCTTTCTACCGCATCTTCAACTAGTCCCGCTATACGATCAAAATGTTTTTTATTCACAATCCTTGAGTAGCTTTCTTGCTTCGCAGCATCCTCTGTATAGAACTCTTTTAAATTTTTCGTTACTGCCTTTATAAACGCTTCCTTTTTACTCTCGTGCACAAAAATATAATCAGGTGCGATGCATATCTGACCATTATTTACAAACTTACCCCAAGCAGTTCTTTTGGCTGCCATTTCTACATTTGCAGTTTCATCTATTATAGTTGGTGATTTTCCACCTAACTCCAATGTGACAGAGGTGAGATTTTTTGCCGCCGCACCCATAACTATTTTACCAATCTGAGGCGAACCCGTAAAAAATATATGATTAAATGGTAAATCAAGAAGTGCTTTTGATGTTTCGACTCCTCCTTGTACAAGTGCTACTTCTTTAGTGTCAAACGTCTCATCAATGATTTTCTGCATCACAGCCGAAGCGTTAGGTGTCATTTCCGATGGCTTGATCATGACCGTATTTCCAGCTGCAATAGCGGAAACCAACGGTGCAAATGTCAAGTTCACAGGAAAATTCCAAGGTGCAACAATAAGTACCACTCCTTTCGGCTCTTGATGCACATACGAACTTGAGCCCATCAAAGCCAAAGGCGTACCTACAGATTGCTTGTCCATCCATCCTCTCAAGTGACTCTTTGTATGTTTGATTTCACTTGTGATTGGATATATTTCTGTTAAGTCTACTTCACTTGGATGTTTTCTAAAATCTTTATAAAGTGCTTCTTTGATCTCAGGTCTATATTTCAATATCGCTTTGTGAAATTTCTTTAACTTAGAAATCCTTTGTTTTGCTGTAGTATTCGCCACTGCGTACTGATGCTTTTTTTGTATCTCAAATATTTCATTGATACGAGTAGCTGACGTTTCTTTTACTTCGGTAAGCGTTGTTGTAGACATAGCTAGATATTTTAGGTCGACTAAATATAGTAATGTAAAACTAGAATATAAACTCGGAGTTCAATAAACTGCAAAAATTAGATAAATAGAATTATCTGCATAAAGACTAAATAAGTAACTTACCACTATCAAAAATAAACCATGAAGTATATACTACAATTTGCAATTTTCATTTTCACAGTAACACAATCATTAGCGCAGGTAATTGAACATCCCGTTCCGCCGCCGCCTCCATTGCCACTTCCTCCAGCTGCGGAAGAAGTATTCAAAGTTGTAGAAGAAATGCCTAGATTCCCTGGTTGTGAGCATATAAAAGGAAACAGCAAAAAAATAGAGAATTGCGCTAAAGAAACAATGATGGAATATATCTATGATAATTTAATCTACCCAAAGGAGGCACTAGATAACGAAGTAGAGGGGATTGCCGTTGTTCAATTTGTCATCCAAAAAACCGGATCAATCACAGGTATAAAAATTGTAAGAAACCCAGGCGCAGGAACTGGCGAGGAAGCTCTTCGAATAGTAGAATTTATGAAAAAAATGGAAAAAAAATGGAGACCTGGTCATCAAAGAGGGAAGCCTGCAAATGTGCAATATACCCTTCCTATAAAATTCAAATTAGAAAAACCGTCGAGAAAGAGGTTAAGAGATCCATTTAATCCTGCAAATGATATAGTTGATGTCAGAAGTCTTCACGAAGAGCCCCTCTTCCCAGATTGCCCAAAACAGAAAGACTCTGATTGTACATCGGCAAGTCTTCAAGAATTCATAGAAGAAAATCAATTATATCCAGAAGAAGCCTTAGAAAAAAAGATTCAAGGCATTGTGAATGTATGTTTCATCATTGAATTAGACGGTTCTCTTTCAGATATAAAAGCTTACGGAGGAGTATCCAAGATGCTAAGGGACGATGCCGTAGAGATATTTAAATGGATGAACCATGAAGAGATGAGGTGGACACCAGGAAAGAAAAACAAAAGAGTTGTGAGAACAAAATATAGGTGTGATGTGGCTTATGATCTTGCGGAATGGAAAGGAAGGAATTAAACCATATAAATATAAAATCGGTTTTACTTGAAAGAATCTCCTAGTTAGCAACAAGAAATTTTAATTTTAAGCAATTACAATTCACCAATGTACGAAGATCATCGCTTTTCTAAGCTTGTCAAATACTTATTCTTTTTTTCAATTGTGTTTGCGATTGTTCAAATTATCTATTTCACATCGGGCAGATTTGGGACTCCATCATCACCGTACGAAGAAGCCCATAGTATATTTGATTATTTATTAGATAATATTCAACCATTGAGCTTTGTGGCAGTAACTTGGATATCAATCTGGTTTATAACTAAAGATCTTTTATCTTCTAGTATCTGTTTTATGCTAAGCCAATTAGCCTGGTACTATGCTGTTTCTCAAATTGGTCCTGTTGTGGTAAAAACTGACCTTATTATTCTGTTTACTATTATCCTACTGAGTTTACCATATGCTTTATTTGGGGTTTTACATTTTAAAACTGCAAGAGGTTTATATCTTCTGGGGCTTCCTTTGTTGGGTTCTGGCTTACAAATTTCGAGTTATCCAATTCAACTAAATAACCTTCAATCTCATCCTAATGTCAGCTTTGTACTCGATAGTTTCGACATAGTGTCCATACAAAACTCATCAATATTTGCCACGATTTTCACCGCAGCTTTATTTTTAATAAATTCTATTAACATAATTATTTCTGTGACCATATTCCAATGGTTGTACGACTCAGTAAAATCAAAGACTAATCCACTAGTAAGTCTTCAAAAGCTTTATTTAAATACTATTGATAGATTGAGCTATTCAATAATATTTTGGTCACTTAATTTATATCTGTGTGTTATTAGCTTTTGCTTAGTTGAATTTACAAATTCAGCTACTCTTAGTCTATATTCAACGTTTTTGATAATATCTTCTTGTTTCGGTATTTTCGTAATAGCTTCTCTCTATAGGAATTTCTTAGTTTCAAGATTTGTCTATTTAGGGCAGTACCCAACTGATCTTTACTACTTTCTTAACCTACCATTCTTGAATATATTGGCATGGCTCTATTCGCTTCTTTTCCTTTTCAAATCTCATGATGAATATGAACCTATTATGTCACCTGATTTAAATGGTCAAGAGGTTTTAAAAAGTAAATTCCTATTTGAAAGAAGAAACTACTTCTGGAAAAACGTAACCATGCTAGGAGCATTAACAATTTTCTCATTGGTTTTCATGAAATATAGACATCGGATAAGTCCTCAACCTGTCGATATTAGTTGGACTTATCCATATTTAATAGCGGGTGTTTGTATCGTTTGCTATTTATATTTCAAAAAAGTTTTTCACCCTCTTTCCATTCTTCTTATTTTATATGTTGTATTCCATGGTTTTCACCCTTTGTCAGTATACTTGAAGTTTAATGTACCGTCATTATTAATCTATTTAACAGTCTTCTATGGCTTTTTCCACTTTGATGATCTACATTGGGATATCAAAAGGACGGATTAGTAGTGTGAGACCTTTTAGATATTGGCGAAGTTGATAAATAAGCTCTCTTCCAAAAACAAGCTCACAGATCTTTGCTGCGCTTCAGCTCAATGATCTTACTTTGGTGGTTATCCTTTTAGCACTACATCCCGATCCCCAACCCACTTCTTCAAATCAGCTTTCTTAATCGCTGCGGCCATCAAATCAGGAAACATATCCGGCGTACAGGCAAATACAGGGATTCCAATCTCACTAAATTGGTTCGCATGATTCTTGTCGTAGCTTGGACTGCCATTATCATCTAAAGCTAAAAGGCAGATGACCTGTACTCCGCTATCTACCAATTCTTTTGTACGTCGGTGCATTTCTGGAGCATTGCCACCTTCATAAAGATCAGTGATGAGTACTAGTATAGTATCGTCTGGTTTACTTACTATTTCTTGGCAGTAAGTGAGTGCTTTATTGATATCGGTACCACCGCCCAATTGTACTCCAAATAATAGATCAACTGGGTCCTTAAGGTCTTCTGTGAGATCAGCAACTTCTGTATCAAATACTACCATGCTCGTCTTTACATTTGGTAAGGAAGCCATGACCGAACCAAAGATCCCAGAATAGACCACCGACTGTCCCATCGAGCCACTCTGATCGAGACAAAGTATAACATCTTTTAGAGACTTTTTGCTCTTCCTTCCATAACCAAGTAGCACTTCTGGAATCACTGTTTTATATTCTGGTTGATAATGCTTGAGGTTTTTTAAGATTGTAGTATGCCAGTTGATTTCACTGTGTCTTGGGCGTTGTTTTCTTTGACTTCTATCTATGGCACCTGATATAGCGGCTATGGTTTTTTGCTCTAGTTTCTGCATCAGGTCATCCACTACTTTTTGGATTACCCTTCTTGCCGTAGCTTTTGTTTTGGAAGGGATTAACTTTCCTAACTCCATCAGAGTTGCAACCAAATTCACATCAGGTGTAGCATTATCTAGTATCTCCGGCTCGAATATTAACTTCTTCTTTAATTCGGGAAACTTCATAGCATCATTCTGCAAAACCTCTACCGTGCTTGCCGGAAAGTACTTCCTAATATCTCCTAGCCATTTTGATAATGACGGTCCTCCACCTTTTCCCCCACCTCCAAGTTTACTTGATCCATTTTCACCGTCCTGACCTTTGCCATACCCGAATTCTCCCGTCTGATCAAATTCATACAATGCACCCAACGCACCATCAATCTGTGATAATT
Source organism: Halioglobus sp. (assembly GCA_047628935.1). Classification (GTDB taxonomy): domain Bacteria; phylum Bacteroidota; class Bacteroidia; order Chitinophagales; family Saprospiraceae; genus CAJXUU01. Next base: position 18,012 of record JBLHWH010000049.1, read on the forward strand.
CTTGTGATAGAGATACACCTGTCCCATCAGCTTCATCACCGCCGAGGATTAGTCTCCATTTTGTTATGTCGTTTATGTCTTCTTGCATTTTGTTTATTATTATGTTTCAATGATCAAAAAACTTCCTCAAATTCAATCATTCAATCATTCAATCATTCACAATTGTCAACCGCCCATCAACATTTCCAAAGTCCCAAATATATCCACCGCCGTTTCTTCATTCCAACTTCCTTCCTCATCCTCACTTTCAGTAATCTTACTATCCGACGCCTTTCCCTTCTTCGCCTTAGTTCCTATCTGCCGTCGTTCCCCATGTTCAAATCTCGAAAATGCTCTTCTTAGATAAGGAAGCAGATTCATAAATACTTCTTTTTCTAAGCTATTCACCCAGTCGTAAATTAAATTCCACAGTCGATTATCGTAGATCAAGATCATGCCGCTGCCTTTTAGAAATCCTTCTATCCAACTGGCTACATGTTGCGGTTCGTTGGCTGTGGATAATGCAAGACCTATCTTTTGGGTAGCTTCATCATAGCTTAGTTTTTCGGCATCTAGTAACAACCTACATGTACATCCCAGTATGATATCATGGACCCCTTTTTTATTAAGTACTTGCGATAGCGCATTTAACCACGAATCAGTAGCCTCATGATTATCATTAATTTTTATTGCGTTTTGTAGATCTGAAATAAGCATGAATACCTTCTCAGAATTTTCTTCATCTAGACCATAGCATGCATTCGGTAATCCGATAAAAACCCTGATCAATAATCGATCTACTACCCTGTTTAATAAGGTGAGATCAGATTTTCTCACATCTCCATATCGGCTAATTGTGATCAACTTTGGCAAGGCCTCCATCAAGTCTTGCACATCGATTGATATGGTCGACAACTCATCAATTCGGCTTAATAGTTTATCTATACATTCTTTCAGATCGGCAGGAAGGGCCCTGGATAGAAATGCAGATACTTCAGTTATCTTTTTACTATCCGAACAAAGTTGATCTACTTTCGAGATACAAGCAAGATGGACCGTATTCCCCAAGTACGCCTTATCAATAATACTGATCATAATACTTGGATCCCATTTGAGCATCCAAGTTTCTTTGAATGTTCCTTTTGTACGACTTAATTTAGGTCTAGCCCAAGCTATCTCTAGCATCTGTAATTGATGAAAGAAAACACTTCGCTTTAATTCATTTTCTTTTCTAAGATCTAGAATTTGATCCTTTGGAGCAGCGCTAAGTCTTAGTCTCAGGGATTTAACTGTCTTCTCAAAGTCTTGCTGCAGGGGCACTTTCGGAATATCATCTGGCACTTGTCCGATTGCATTCCCTACGATCAGTTCTTTTTTTATTAGCTCAAGAAGGATGGCGTCTCCCATGCACATCACCGTCAAAACTGCTTCATTCAGCTCAGCTAGGGTGACGTGTGATTTACCTCTTAATTGACAGAGCGACATGGCTAGCTTATATCCCTCTAGAACATGCGCCGTTGACATATCTTGTCCTTGTTCTCTGAATAATTCCGCAACTCTTGTAAGCCATTTTATTGCTATATCTTCATCATGGGTCCATAGATGTTCGTACCAGCCAGGGCTCGTTATTCCTGCTCCGTACCCGCTGTACATCGACAGCCGGTCATTCGTCCACGGTATCCAGCTTGCTTTTAGTTTTGTTCTGACTTTCGGGAGTGATTTAATTAGTTTGGCATCTCCTTTTGCACTGCCTTCTATATCGATTAATGCGGGCCCGTGCCAAGCCCCGCAGATCACTACGATGTTATCGTACATTTCTTGCCGCGCCTTTCGAATTATCTGACGCATGTATGCTTCTCGATAGATATTCTGCACATCTAGTGATGATGAGACATTCTCTTCCCGCAAGGCAGCCATTGCCATCATTACTGCTTCAAAGTGTTCGGCAGCACTATCCGATTGCCCATTTGACTCGAACATATAATCCCACCATACTTCACTGTCATTATATCCCGCTAGTCTTGCAAGATGTGACATCGGATCAGAATGTACTTTTTGCATTGCTTTTTCGAAGTCTGCTTTTTCTTCTTTGGCATTTTCAGGATTGGATAATTCAGTTTCATTTTGCTCTGGGACATCTTCGGACTTTAGTTTCTCCTCTAGAATTGGTTTTTGATCTTGGCGAAATACCGTAGCAAGACTTACATTCGCTGGTAAGTCCATTGATCGTACAGGTATTTTATGTTGATTCGCGAAAGCTGTAGCTACCCATTCCGGAGAAAAAGATGCATATGGATAGAAAGTAGATTTTGTGGTGTCTTTCTCATTATAAATCATAATAGATACAGGCGGTTGGAGACCAGACACACCGATGTATGGCAACACCTCATCCAACTCGGGTGGACCTTCTATCAATATCATATCAGGGTTGAGTTCTGCTAGTCGTTTTCGAACCATTTTGGCAGAACCCACTCCATGATGTCTTATTCCTAGGATGTGGATTGGCATGTTATAAAGCTTTGATTAAGAAGTCAAGATCAGCCATCACCTCGCTATAGAATATGGGTGACACGTCTTTGATTTTATATCCATCTTTCCATCCTTTTCCATAAAAATACACCTCATGTATCATTGCTTCTGCCGTTCCTCCTTGGTACCATACGGCAGGGCCTTCGATACTTGCATATGCCCTAAGGATTCCGTCCCCCGCGTTTTTGACAAATTCTAAACGACCTCCGTCTCCCGTTGATTTAATCCATCCTCGTTTGACCAACTGCGGAGCTACGAAATCAGCTCCTTTTGGTATTTCTTTTTTATTGAACTCGTAAGATCGAACCTTGTGCATCTCCTTCTCGTTTTTCTCAAAGATAGGCCGATCCATAATTGGGAATATTGTATCTATTTCGTCTTCGTATACCTTAGCCGTCCACTCTTTTCTATGATCCACATCGATTGCCAAGGGATGCAAAATCGAAATTTTGTCGGTGTCATTGATCTCTACTTCTTCGTCTTCGAAGTCGAATATTTCAGCATCTTCATCGCAATAGAATACAGTTTTGAAGTTCCCTTCCTCATCCTCTACTATCCACAAGAGCTTCATAGCATAGACAAACATGATCGGGTTCCCGAAGAAAAATTCCTTCCAATTTAATGCTTTCCATCGTCGACCGTTTATCATGTACCGTTCCAGTCTATCGCTTTGCGATTTCACTACATCACGGACTTCTTTTGCTATAGCTGTAAATTCTTTCTTAGTTTCCTTATCCGTTTTTGGTGGTAGTGACTTACGCATTTTATTCGCTTCATTATAATACACTAACTTGAATTCTGATCCTATGAAAGCTCGGTATGTTTCTCCCTCCACATCGAATTCTTTATATATCCCATCAAAGTCAAAATTTGGTATAATCCGGTCCGCCAACTGGTCCTTTGTTATATTTAATTCAGCCGCCGCGATATCGAGAGAAACTATAGCTGTAGCACTTAGTTTTGGTTTTTTACTGGCATATTTCCTAGAGATTACTTCTAGTACCCTAAGCGACTTATCACTGCCCACCATAGCTATAGCACCAAGAATATATTCCGCCATTTTTACTCTTTTGTCAGTAATACTTTTTCGGAAAAGGGAGTGCAATTTATTCAATACACCATCTCCGCCTAAAAGACCACAAAGCGTCAAATAATACTTTATTTTGCTGTTGGCATTACTGTCTACAAATCCTTGCAATAATGCCAGTGCAAATTTCTCAGATCGCTCTTCGTCAATATTATTCAGCATCATTTTTGCTTCTACATCAGAACTAATGCCACCTACTTGTTTCATTCTGTACATAAGAAATCTTACACCTAGAGAATCTACTTTTTCAGCATCCGTCCAATACATGGCAGGCATTTTTTCTTCTTCAATCCATTTTTCTGACCACTTGGATAGCTTTTTTCTTTTTTCCGCTAGGTTAATCATTTCTAGCACCTCTGATTTAGTCATTGTCCTTGTACCTGAATCATCCATTGTTGATTCTAGCATTATATTTCTGGTCTCATCATTTCGTTCTGTATCGATGGCTTTGGCTAGTACTTTTTTGATCTCTGGATCGTCAATATGAGAGAGCATTAAGGCTCCTATCAGTCTTTGCCCTATGACTTTACCACTAAGAAGCTCTACTGATTTGTCTTTAAGTTCGTCGGCATATTTGATTAGTGCCCGAGCCCCTTCATATCGTTCTCCCTTGCTCTTACTTTGCGTCAAATGAGCTAATAACTCATCTTTATACTTCCCAAAATCCACTTTGGAGAAACACTCAAAAAGTTTAGTATGATATTCCTTACCGTAACTCCCATATGTCATCCCAAGACAAAGCATTAATATCTCCGCAGCTTGATCTGGAAACGTATTGACAGCCAACTTCATTAGCATTGGAGGCATTTTTTTTAGGCGTATCACGATCGTCTTCAGCTTCTCATATGCCTTCTGTTCATTTTTTTGATGCAAATAATTAATATACGTAACTAGGAATGGCTTCTTCCCTGCATACGGAGCATAATAGTAATTGTCATAGTCCAGTGCCGATATCATCTGTGCCGTCTCGTATTCAAAAGATTTGAGCATCTTTTCTTCATATACTTCAGGTAGGCGCTGGCAAAGCATATAGACTAATTGCAATTGATTGGCTCTATCACTAATCAGGGTCGAACCCCTATTTATTACTGCGTGAAGTCCATCAAAGTCCATTTCAAGCATCGTCGAAATCCCTTTCATATTTAAAATCCTAGGATTAGAATTGGCCGAAAACATAAATTTGTCTAAATGCCCCATGATTGCCTTCGGCTGGTAAACGAATAGAAACTTTATCACTCCCGTTTTATTATCCGAGACATTTCCCAGCACCATAGATAGAGTACTCTTTTGTTTTTTTTTGAATACTCCTAACAGTCCTCGCTTTGCTGATTCCTCTTTCTCTATACGTTCACCGATATACTTGGCGTATGGATGCAACTCAGAGTCTTCTTCTATCAAACGATCCGTTTTCCCATAATACGGGACACCACTCCTCAGGTATATTATAATTAGATCTTCTTCTGAAAAGCCAATACTTCCTAGCTTTTTGTGATTTTCTACCAAATTACCTTCATCATTCGTAGATAGTAAGGCAGCTAAATAATACTCCAAAGAGTAATTTCTAGTTTGGAGTATATCCGCTGGTCGATTATTCTTCAGATAAGTGGAAATCCATTTGTTTATCTGTCCAAATATGAGAATATGATTCTCTTTTCTGTCCCGAAGATTTAGCACCATCCCAATAAACTTTTCTAGCCTAAAATGAAGAGTAAGCATACTTTGGGTCAGTAATACCGGGTCTACCTTGTCCTCTATTCCTTGGGATACAAACTGCTCTATCAATTCGAAACTAGCGGCATCACTGGTATACCACAGCTCATTTGAGATGCCTAAAAATAATCTATCGAACCCAGCCCGCTGAATATCAGTTGTCATATTTATTATTTTTCAAATGGTGTAAAATCTATTGTTCCTTACAAGCCCGATAAATATCTCTAAAATCCTCCCTCGTTTTCACCACCGTTTCTAAATACTCCTTCCAAATCACTTCATCTTGCACTGGATCTTTAACTATCGCTCCTATAAGACCAGACGCTATATCATTGGCTTTTAGTTCTCCACTACCGAAGTGCGCAGCAAGGGCTAGTCCACTATTTACAACTGAGATTACTTCTGCAGTACTCATTGTTCCTGTCGGAGACTTTACTTTTGTTTTACCATCTTCGGTGACGCCATGCCTTAGCTCTCGGAATATTTTTACAATTCTGGCTATCTCGGTGATGGCTGGTATTTGTACTGGAAGTTCTAGATTCTTGGCTAGACTAGATACTCTAGTTTTGACGATCTCTATTTCCTCAGCAGCTGTTTTAGGCGTTGGCAGTATTACTGTATTGAACCTCCTTTTGAGTGCTGATGAAAGTTCGTTTACACCTTTATCTCTATTATTCGCAGTGGCTATCACGTTGAATCCTTTCACAGCCTGATATTGAATATCTAACTCTGGAACGGGCAGCATCTTCTCTGATAAAACTGTGATCAATGTATCCTGCACATCGGCTGACATTCTAGTTAGCTCCTCAATTCTTACACATTTTCCTGTTTTCATTCCGCGGATCATTGGTGTCTCCACTATCGCATCTTTTGACGGACCATCAGCGAGCAACTTAGCATAATTCCAACCATATCTGATGGCCTCTTCGCTTGTTCCTGCAGTCCCCTGTATGAGGAGCGTAGAATCTCCACTTACTGCCGCGGCGATATGTTCTGACACCCAAGACTTTCCCGTACCAGGAATACCGTACAATAGCAATGCTCGATCAGTCGTCAATGTAGCCACCGCGATCTCCATCAGACGGCGATCACCTATATATTTGGGTGTTACATGGAAGCCGTTTTTTAGCTTCTCACCCATCAAGTAAGTGACGACAGCTTGCGGTGACATGGACCAATTTGCTGGCACTGCATTCGTGTCTTGTTTTTTAATTTCCTCTAATTCCCCGGCAAATTGATGCTCTGCATTATTTCTTATGATACTCATAGATATTGATTTTAGAGTGTATTTATTCTTTGTCTTATTAATATTGATTGTCGGATTGGTTCTAGTACATTCGTCAGCCAGGCGTTGTACCATTGAGTGCCTTCTTGGGCTTTGCTTACACTTGCTAGATGACCGAATGCATCTTTATGAAAGTATCGCGCCATGACTCTTCCAAATTTGACATTAGGTATAAATCTGCCGCTTTTGCACATATTGAATAACTCCGACACCATATTTTTACTGAAACTCACGGACCATTGATCGTCAGTTGATCGAGATTCGAAGAGTGATAACTCGGTTCGTAATCTGTTATCAATCACATACTTCTCGAATGCAGGTTGACTCATCAATGGTGCTAATAAGTGTACATCTTCATTGTGAATGGTGGAAGATATAGCATCGGCCAAATTGCTATCACTTGTAGCTACAGCATTAAATATCATAGCGTCTTGGAATATTGCGACATCTTGCCCCGATACTCGAGATTTGAATCCTGAATCCAATAAAAGATACTTCACAACATCGTCCAAGGTCTTATCCAAAATCGATGACCAAAATGAAAACGGAAGTACACTGACAAAGGAATTCATCCAATAATATGGATCAAAATCGAACAATTTGATATTCATATTTTTCGAATCGAAGCCCATCAATCTATTTAGATAGTCGCCATCCCAGAAGTCGTCTTGTGTTTGAGGCAATAAGATGACCTTAGTCTTTTTCGCCATTATGCTGTTGAGGATACCAACAGCTTTCACTTGGTGCACATAATCAGCTAATCCTGACTGCACCGCCGATACCACAGGTTCATAATCTAGTCGAGCAAGCATGCTACAAATCAGTAATTTCGAATTGAGGGGACCTTTTTTATTGATTAATTCACCTTCGTATTCTGTAGTATAGATTTCCTCAAGAAATGGAAGGTCTGCTTTCGCAAGTCCAACCGACATAATCTTCAGAAAAGCCAATTGTTCTCTGTGCCCCTCAGACTTCCATGTATTATGCAAAAGTTTGTTTACTTCGCTTACATTCTCTTTTCTCTTCTCTATATAATACGCTTTCCTTTCATTTATTGACCCTTGAGTCCATACATCATCTGATAATTGGGTTATTTCATAGTTTTCTGATTTATAAAACGAAAGGATATATCGTCCTCTATTTCCAACTATATTTGTAATAGACTTCTTGGTTTTTTTATCCAGCGCCACCCCAGCATCAATAAGATCAAGTACTTTTTCTGCGGTTACTAATTCTCCACGTTGATCTACTTTACTTACCCATCCTTTGAGCAGATCATTTCTTACATGATAGTCCTGACTGACGATTTCGGAGTACACATCCATGACCGTTTTTCCACAATATGGCTTTGTTTCATTGATGCGCTCGATGTCATATCCTTCAACTCTAGCTGGTCCCTCTCCACGTAGTTGATAGAAAGAATTGTAGGTAAGAATATCTAGCAATTTTGCCGCATCTCGCTGCCCACTTTCAGTATTTGCATTAGATTTCAGCTTTGATCTGATGGCATCTGGTATTTGCCCATCATCTATCTTTCGTCGATCGACACCGAGTAATGCTACTTCCTTCACATATTTACTCTCCATCATAGTGCCATGTATTTATCATTAAGAAATATTCCTAGTGGTAGCATTTTCTTCCCTCGACGAACAAGTGCTATATCTACTTCTCCACCGCCGGACAACAATATCCAATTCATAGCTTTACGCTCAGTAAAAGTGGAATCAACTGCGATGACATCCTTCCCATGATCTATTAAGTACCATTGATTTCCTTCTTTAATTAGTGCCGCATTTGCCAAGAGATATGGTTGATTATTGATCCACGGATTTAGTTTTTCATTATCCAAATGATTATGAAGCAGTGATTCCCAATTATCATGAAATACTGGTTTATCAGGTAATGTCCATTTCACCTCTTTTTGCATTCTTACGATTCCTCTTTGTTCATGTATCGAAGGAAAGAATGCTACTTCTGCTTCTAGGATACTATTCAGCATCATCGTATTGACCAGTGGTGCGAATGGCGAACCAAAATTCAAAACCAAACAAAATCGATTACTTTCTATTCCATGTAACCAAGTACGATTGATAGTGATGTCATCTGCAGGTTCGTTTTCTATTCCGAGTACAACCCAATGATCTTTGACCGCAGTAGCCTTCTTATCCGTTAGTAGTTCTTTCTTTGACTGATTCCATCCGATAAGATTCTTGATCGTTTGTAGATACAGTGGAGGTAGCGATTCATGATTTTTCCATGCTTTGAGCAAGAGATTGATTTTGCCTATAATTATACAAGCTTCTACGTACCATTCTTCCGGATTACTGAAGTCTACTTTGCCCAGTGTTTTGACCCAGCCTGCAAGCCCACTTGCTTTGGCATCGACCATCCTAGCTGCCATATCTGAGAAGTATGACTTTGGCTTATTCTGTAGTTCGAGTAATCCTACTCTAGCTATATCTTGCAACCAAAGCGTGAGTTCTACAACCCCACTATTCACTAATATTAATCGATCCTCTTGCCGTTTGGTTTTACCTGCATCTGACTTCGCTATATCTTCATCTGTACGCTCTTCTTCTGGTTTGGGAGCACTAGATTTCTCTCTTCGTTTTTTGAGCCAATCTTCTACCCATTCTGGCTCTGCGCGATCAGTTTCGCTTTCCTTTTGGGCAAATACTAGCATTAAAGCTATTCCATGCTTGCACGGAAATTGACGTGAAGGGCAGCTGCATTTATAGGCTGTATCTTGTATATCTATCTGAGTAAAATAGAGACTCTTACCACTTCCTTTGATCTGACCCCATATCCCTCTCTCGGATTTTCCAACCTCTAACCATTTTGCTGGATCTGATAGTTTTTTTCCTGCTTTGAATGCTGCAGGCTCTGGTGCTATTGATTCTATTTGGCTATCGATAAAGAGCAAATGCGTGATGGTTTGTGATTAATATGTTAAGAAGTTAAATATATGATTTTTTGGAATAACTCCACGACAATTAGTAAGTATCAATAACATTAACACTACATTATCTATACATTCATGAATGTACTCAAAAATTCATCTTATATTTGTAAACGTGAAAATACGCTTAGCATTCATATTGTCCATCATGATTTTGTTTTCCAGTATTCAGGAGAGCTTATCACAATTTTCATCGATCATGTTTTCGACTGAAAGTTGCTGCACATCTACTTTAGTAGTAGATGCAGAATGTGAAATTGAGGATACTAAAAAAGCGGATTCTTGTTGCGATGGGACTGTATGCGACTGTACTTGTTGTATTCACGTTTCATTATTCAATACTTCATTTGGAGAATTATCTTACCAAAGTGAAGTGGAGAAAGACATCTACGACTATGTAGACACTTATGGTTTTTCTATCCCTTTCCCTATTTTCCACCCACCAGTCTATTCAGTTTAGTTAATTCAAAGGATACCTGTGCTTAATTTATAATAAAGTAAACCTGTTCCAAGGCTACATATTTATTATTGATCTCGCACTATTCAAGGAACCGGAACTTCCGAGTTCACAACTAAACTTAATAAAATGAATTCAATATTAAAATATATAGTGCTTGCCATTGCATTGGTTTCTACAATCAATCTAACTGGGCAATCGGAACTTAAAATAAATGTCTCTGGTATCTGTGGCATGTGTCAAGAGAGAATAGAAACTACAGCAAATAGTGTCATAGGAGTTACAAGTGCAAGCTGGGACCTGGCAGAAAATGAGTTAACTGTGGGCTATCAACCTGGACTATTCCTGGAGAGCGACCTTCATAATGCACTTGCTAAGGCAGGTCATGATACTGATAAGATGAAAGCAACAGATGACGTCTATTCTAATCTTCATAGTTGTTGTAAGTATCGAGATCAAGAAGTCATAGATGCTCATAAGAGCCCATCCGATAATAATGACACAAAAATAGAAGAAGAAGAAGAAGAAGAAGAAGAAGAAGAAGAAGCTCATACTCTCTCAGGCATGGTATACGAAATGACTATAACAGGAGAACTTCAGCCATTAATTGGTGCAAATATCTATCTTGCAAACACTGGATCTGGTACTTCCACTGATATAGATGGATACTTCATGTTTCAAAAGTCGCAAGATAAGTTAGATGAAGATCTTCTTGTGGTAAGCTACCTGGGATATGAGAACGACACGATCAACATGCAAGGCAATAAAACTGTGTCTATCACAATGAAGTCTAGCCTCATCATGGACGCTATAGAAGTAGTTCACAAGCGAAAAAGTACGCAAGTATCATTCATAGATCCAATCAAATCTCAGAAAATCACTGAAAAAGAACTGTGTAAAGCCGCTTGTTGTAATCTTAGTGAAAGCTTCGAAACTACTCCATCTGTGGATGCAGTAGCAACAGATGCTGTGACAGGTACTCGTAAGATAGAGATGCTCGGACTCGCAGGGCCATATGTACAGGTCACAAGAGAGAACATGCCGTTTATCAGAGGTCTAGCTGCATCAAATGGATTTTCATATACCCCTGGCACATGGGTCGAAAGTATACAACTCAATATGGGAGCTGGATCCGTAGTGAATGGTCCTGAAAGTATGACAGGACAGATCAATGTAGAGATCAAGAAACCAGAATTAAGTGAAAAGCTTTTCGTGAATCTATTTGCTAACATGGCTCAGAGATTAGAAGCGAATCTCGATCAAGCATTCAAAATTAATGATAAATGGTCTACTGGCTATTTACTTCACGGAAACAATCAAAATAGATTCCAAGATCGAAACAAGGATGGATTCCAAGATATGCCAGATAATACACAGCTAATCGCAATGAATCGGTGGAAGTATAACAGTGGCCAAGGTAAATTTGCACAGTTTGGTATAAAAGGAACGTATATTGATAAGTCTTCAGGACAAGGTGAAACTATAAATGATCTGCCTAATCCAACTCCATGGAGAGCTGAATTCCTCACCGAAAGGCTAGAGGGATGGGCTAAGATTGGTAAGGTATTTGAAGACAAACCATATGCTAGTTACGGACTACAATTAAGTACGAGTTATCATAATCAAGAAGCCTCTTTTGGTGATAGACCGTATAATGCTCAACAGACTTCACTATATGCAAACTACATATATCAGACCATTATTACTAACACAAAACATCAAATAAAATACGGTGCTAGTTATCAATTTGATGACATTGCAGAAGATATAAAAACGTATCAATTTGACAGAGAAGAACATCTCATCGGAGCATTCTCTGAGTATCAATTTGTACCCAATGATAAGTATACACTTGTCTTAGGATTAAGAGGAGATTATCATAACAACTTCGGATTCTTTGTGACTCCTAGGATCCACATGAAGTACAATCCGAATGAAACAACTTCTTGGAGAATTGCTGCAGGTAGAGGACAGAGAACCGCTACTATCTTCTCTGAAAACATTGGACTATTTGCTAGTAATAGATCAATCATCATCGACAATGATCCTGATTCTGATGCTCCATATGGACTCAATGCAGAGGTAAGTTATAATGCTGGAATTAACTTCACAAAAGAGATAATTATAAATGGACGATCAGCAATTTTTGGTGTAGACTACTACTATACTACGTTTGATCAACAAGTAGTTGTTGACTATGATATGAATCCGCAAGAGGTACATTTCTACAATCTTGATGGAAGATCCTATAGTCACAGTATACAGTCACAGATTGATATTGAATTACTAGACGGTTTTGATGTGCGATTAGCATATAGATTCAATAATCCAAAGACTGATTTCAAAAGTGGATCAGATGTAAGACCTCTTGTAGCAAAACAAAGAGCGTTTTTCAATCTTGCTTATGAGACAGGATCGAAATGGTCGTTTGATCTGACGGGAAACTGGATATCTACAAAGAGAATCCCAACTACTGCGAGTAATCCTGAAGAATACAGATTAAACACGGAAAGTCCAGCTTACTTCACATTCAATGGGCAAGTCAGTAAAAAAATAGGCCGTAGTGTTGACGTATACGTAGGTGGTGAAAATCTACTTGATTTCCGACAAGAAGATGCCATTTTACAATTTGATAATCCATGGGGAGAGTATTTTGACTCTTCATTGGTCTGGGGACCTGTGCAAGGGCGAGTTGTATATATTGGCATGAGGTACAGAATGCCTTAGGTTTCTATGTAACAAATGAAAACTATAGATTATCGTAAAAAACAATATTAGTCAGCTAAAAAAATCTATTATAACATAAACAGAATAAAATTATAGTGCAACGATTCTAATATCCTGGCATCTTTAATATTTGTATAACACCATTCTAATTGGATATAAAATAAATATTAACTAACTAGCCTACATAAATCTAAAACATAAAAACGAATATGCGCTACCTACTAACCCTAGCACTAGGATTTTTATTCCTAACCTCCCAAGCACAAGACAACCCTAACTGGCTCAGACATCAATCGATATCTCCAGATGGATCTACTATCGCTTTCACATATAAAGGCGATCTATATACTATCGCAGCCAATGGAGGAGATGCTACGCAACTGACATTCCATGATGCCCATGACTTTAAAGCAATATGGAGCCCTGACAGTAAAACTATAGCATTTGCATCAGATAGATATGGCAACTTCGATATATTCACAATGCCTGCAGAAGGTGGACAAGCGACTAGACTCACATTTCACTCAGCTAGTGAGACGCCATTTACATTTTCTGCAGATGGTAAGAATGTAATCTTCGGTGCAGTAAGACAAGATGCAGCACCGCACCGACAATACCCTTCTGGATCACAACCAGAACTATATACTGTGGGTACAAGTGCGGGAAGAGTTGGTCAAGTATTCACCATTCCAGCGGAATATGCAGAAGTAAGTGCTGATGGAACTACGATTCTTTACCAAGATAAAAAAGGATACGAAAACGAATGGAGAAAGCACCATACATCCGCTGTAACTAGAGATATCTGGACATATGATGTAGCTACAAAGCAACATACAATGATCACTGAACATAATGCAGAAGATCGCCATCCTACACTAAGTGATGATGGTAAGACGATCTACTTCTTGAGTGAGCGATCAGGAACATTCAATGTGCACAAAATGTCATCCCCCCGCCCTACGGATGTAAGCCAACTGACTTCATTTTCTTTGCATCCAGTGAGGTTTTTAAGTCAAGGAAACGGAACGCTTTGCTTCGGGTTTGATGGTGAAATTTATACAATGAAAGAAGGCTCAGAACCACAGAAGCTTACAATCAATATCAAGACACAGGATAAAGCAAACTCGGACAAATTCATCTCTGTAGGAAGTGGAATCAACGAAATGTCTATCTCTCCAAATGGAAAAGAAATAGCATTCATCTCAAGAGGTGAAGTTTTCGTCACATCGGTGGATAAGTCATTCACAAAAAGAATCACAACTACTCCAGAAAATGAAAGATTCGTAACTTTCTCACATGATGGAAAGTCAGTCATTTATTCTAGAGAAACAGAAGGTAGATGGTCCATATTCCAAAGTAAGAAGGTAAGAAAAGAAGAGCCATTTTTCTATGTATCTACACTTTTGAAAGAAGAAGTATTGATCCAAAATGAACTTGACAATTATCTCCCAGAAGTATCACCTGACGGAGAGAAAATAGCATTCGTCGAAGGCAGAAGAACCTTGAAGGTTATGGATCTAAAAACAAAACAAACAGTAACTCTTCTTACTCCAGACGACCTGTTTCACATGAGAGATGGAGACCAGGATTTTTCATGGTCACCTGATAGCAAATGGTTGCTTGTAGAATGGGGCAAAACACTAAGCAATAGTGACATTCTCTTAATGGCAGCTGATGGTAGTAAAAGATTTAACCTTAATGAAAGTGGCTATTCCGACTATAGTCCTCAATGGGCAAACAAAGGAAAACAACTTCTTTGGATGAGTAACCGTGATGGCCTAAAATCATATGCCACAAGTGGTCGATCACAAGGGGATGTATATACCATGTTTTTTGATCAAGAAGCATGGGATAAATACAATTTAAGTGAAGAAGACTTCAAACTAATCAAAGAGATTGAAGAAGCTCAAAAGGAAGAAAAAGAGAAAGAAGAGAAAGAAAAAGAGAAAAAAGACGATAAAAAGAAAGACAAGAAAAAAGGAAAGGATAAAGACAAGGATAAAGACAAGGATAAGGATAAAGATAAAGATAAAGACGAGAAGGATGAGGATGAAGTGAAGCCTTTGAAATTTGCTTGGGATGACATGAAAGATTGGAAATCAAGATTGACTATTCATTCATCTAGGCTTGGTGATGCTGTATTGTCTAAAGATGGAGAGAAGTTATACTACCTAGCTAGATTCGAAGATAAGATGAATCTATGGTCTACTAATCTAAGAACAAAGGAGACTAAAATGGCTATGCCTCTAGGGATCAGATCCGGTGGACTTCAATGGGATAAGGAAATGAAAAACCTCTACCTATTGAGTAGCGGTGGAATCAAAAAGATTGATCCAGAGAAAGGAAAAACAAAAGCAGTAAAAATCAATAGTGAAGTAGTATTTGATAGAGATGCTGAGCGCCAAGCGATGTTTGATCATGTATGGATAAGGACTAAGAATATATTCTACCATTCTAACTTCCACGGTATCGATTGGGAACAAATGAAGACAGAATACAGTAAGTATATCCCACATGTAGGTAACTCATACGAATTCTCAGAACTACTATCAGAGATGCTGGGCGAACTAAATGTTTCACATGCTGGTGCTAGATACCGATCAAGTATGCCAAATGGAGATAAAACAGCTTCTCTTGGAATATTGATGGATTGGAATCATACTGAAAACGGTATCAAAATCGAAGAGATCTTAGAAGGAGGACCGCTAGACAAAGCTGCATTCAAAATCAAAGCTGGAATGGTCATTGAAAAGATTGATGGTGAACAAGTAGTTCCAACTAAAGACATCGCGCAATACCTGAACAGAAAATCTGGAGATTTTACATTATTAGAGATCAAAGATCCTCTAACTAACAAAACTGAAACGATTACAATGAAGCCAATCTCATTGGGAAGTGAGAACAGATTGCTCTATAAAAGATGGATTAAGACCAACAGATTATAAGTTGAGAAATCATAAGATGGAAAGATTGGTTACGTCCACATC
>JBLHWH010000050.1:0-33723 GCA_047628935.1 Halioglobus sp.
TATCAATTTGTCATTTTCAAAGAGTTACACTATATATATACTCCTTGGTTCTGATTGATAGCTATTCGGTTATTACTAACCGTCAAATTAATACTTCCTACAATCTCACCTTCTAGAGATTGAATTTTAATATTATACTTAGAATTCAGATTGTAGTCATTAATACTCACAGTAAAATTGTCATCCTTTAATGGATTAGGATAAACATTAAGCCTAGAATCTTTATTTGCTTTTACTGCTCTTGGAGAACTTCCCTTGCCATTAAGATGCATAAAATCAATTTTTATTTTCTCTCCAGTCAACTTGTAGTATATAGACCTTATATATCCAGAATATGGATTCTTATCTCCTTCTGTAAATACTAAATAATTTCTATCTGTCTTACTTAAAGCATTACGATTATTTAAGTATTTCAGATAAATATTTTGAGAATTCACAAAGTCTTGTTCGCCTTCGCCATTATCGTCAGGATCTAACTAACCAAATATCCAAATATTTAATACTAAATTTGGATCTACCCTACTAGTATTTTTAATTGCAATTTCATTAGCTAATGTAATTGTCGGATTTAATTCACTGGGTCGAAAAGCAGAACTACAATTAGCCGGGTTTTTAACGATCTTCAATTCAAATTCTGGAGCAAGCATAACATTTGCTTGGGAAATCAGACCTTCAATTAATCCATCATTTGGGTAATCATTACCTACCGTTTCTTTAATTACATGAATAGCAACTGGAATAATAAAGCGCCATTTGGATCATCATAATAAAGATCTCTTGTAGCGTTTTGCTGACTCCCTTTATAATAATCGGAATCAAATCCATGTATCTATTGGTAAGCACATTCACTGTTTTGTGCGTTGACCTGTAAGGTCATCAATACGATCAATACGATCAGTTGAATACTTCTTTTGAAATAATTCATCTCTTAAAATTTAATAAGTTTATCTCATCAATATCTTTTAGGAGTCCTGAATATAGCACAATATTGTACAACAGGATAATACAAAGGGGTATCCCTTTGCGATATTGCCTCCCGCTAATCTGAATTTTGATTTTATGAACTATTGTACTCGGTTTTGTGTAAGAAATTGGTCTACTCCTGTGGCTACCTTGGAGTGTATTTGCTATCTTAGAACTATAGCTATCCAGCTTATGGTTGTACGTATTGGTTCGGTTAATCGCAATCATCCATTATGGTCGAAAAAATGATTATAACTATGCAATTATCTGTGTGTTTTTTTTTAACAACCTGAATTTTAAGGAAATATTTTTCTACACTACACCCTTTAACCTTCACTGGCATAATCTTAATCTGCCCCGTATTATCTAATACTAGCCTGTGGCAGCTTCTATTCGGTGACTTCATAGTGATACTATTTCTAGAATATTAGATTACTGTTGAGTAAGTTTTGTCATAGGTTTGATTTCTTGGACGTTGCTTTTTTTGTAGGCTGGCCAGCATTATGGATTGGTTTAGTGGGTTGAAATTATCATCGCTGAGTAAATTCGGATTTTGAATTCAATTCTTTGGGGTTTACACCTAATAAATCCGAGCCCTATGGCCTAAAGACAATTGCTATTAGGAATTAGCTCTTTGAGATTTTTGGGATAATACATTCTATAAGTAAGCCTCGACACAAACACATTAATTGCGTTTCTGCGAAACATCTTTAAGTACGCCAATAAATTGCCGTAAGACATTGGCTGTAGGTATTATATTTTACTCCTATTATCTAAGAGATATAAGGAATACTAAAGCCATTGTCGCTTACAATTTGTACCGATACTTGACATCCGAGATTGGATGCTTCAAAAAGTCTTGTTCAGCAAAGTAAAATAGAATCACTTAGTATCACCGAATCACTGCAACTGGCATCTCCCGATTATAACTCCCCGTCAATATCGGACTTTGTGCATTCTGGGTGTAATCTCTTACTCCCTTGTACATATATTGATAAAGCTCAGAAATGGTTACTACTTTGTCATGATTCTTATCTGCTTGACCGCTAAGTCCTTTCATAAGAAAGTGAGAAAACACACCTTGGCGTAAGCCAGAATATTCTAATGATACTTCTTTTGCCGCCGAGGAAAGCAACATAGCGGTACCTCCTGATTCTAGATTCTCAAGAATATTGTAGTAATTATTCACTGCTGGCGCATAGGAGCTTCCTCGGCTCGCAACTAAGCTTCCAGAATGACAAGCGTCGGCTATGAGTAGCTTATGTTTTGCTTCTGATTTTTGGAGTATGGCATTTATAGCAGTATAGCTCAACTGATTTTTATATCCATCGAAGTCGCTTGGAATGAAAGCACCCTCTAAACCGTGACCTGACATGTATAGGAGTACCACATCATTGGCATCTGCTTTAGAAAATAGCTGATCCATAGATAATAGAATGTTGTTTTTAGTGGCTACATCATCTACCAATACTTTGATGTTTGCACTTGGGATGGCACCGCCTTCTGGGCTTTTGAGAAATGCGTATAACTGGTAGGCATCATCATCCGTATACTTAAGCGAAGGCATATGTTCATATGTAGCCACACCTACAACGAGTGCATATATATCTACTGTCTCATCATAAGACTTAGTCACATTTTTGAACTTTGATATAAATTCATAATCATCCAAGAGTTGCTCTTTTGGGGTTCCTTGTTCCCATATCGCTGCATGTCTTCTTCCAGAAGCAAATGTAAGTACCCCTTTTCCATCCGGTGCGTGCATTTTCCACTCCCCTTCATATAGATCTCCATTGGCGAATTCGCATTTCCCTTGTCCGTTTGGGTATCCATTTTTGAATTCACCTACATAACGAGTCCCGTCACCATACATAAATATGCCTAACTCATTATGACAATCGACCTGAGTGCAATCTTTAGTAACATCATCTAAAGAGACAATTTCTGCTTCGTTAAAAGTATTGCCAGAAGCGAATTCTGGTTCTGATTCTTGATGTCTTATAATCAATTTTCCATCTACATATTCTCCTTTTTTATGCGTCCCATTTTTAAAGTAGTATGTACCTTCTCCATGCATCTTTCCATGTTGCCATTTCCCGATATAATCATCTCCATTCTTGAAGGCGTATTTTCCACTCCCATGAAACCTACCATTCACAAATCCACCAATGTATGATTCTCCATTTGATAAGGTCAACTTGCCTTTACCTTCTGAGCGTCCTTTGACAAATTGTCCTCTGTACGAATCCCCATAACGAGAGACCCATTTTCCTTCTCCGTTTATCTGTCCATTTTTAAATTCCCCAATGTACTTATTACCACCCTTTGTAATATAGACGCCCTTCCCATTGGTGCAATTTCCTTTTACACAGTTGGCAAATGTCATACTAGGAAGTACCAGGAAGCAAAGCAATACAAAAAATAAGGTCTTAGGAAGAGCAATCGGACTTCTACCCGCTGCCAAACAAAAGAAAAAACCAATACCTTTTTGCTCGGCAATGTTATAAGGAGATGAATTTGGAATATTAGAGCTTGATCTTTCCTTATTATTAGAAAGTGACTTGTCCTTTGATTTTGAATTAGTAAATTTTAAAAATCTTCTGTACAATCCAATCGGTGAGAATTCCATAGTGATGTTTTCGACATTAGAAAAACGTTCATGGGACAGCCCCATTAACAATAATTAAAGTACCCCATGTTCCATCAACTTTTAAGCTTTGATGATGGACAGAATGGAGACTTAAAGAAATAATAGAAATATGGAGAAATGGTCGCCCCACAACCAGTGCCATTTTTTTATATGGTATGTCTCGATGTTCCTTTTGTTTTCTTAATGTACAGTATCTCTATAAGCGATCAGTGTTTTATTTTTCATAGATATAGAGTAAACCCTTAGGAGGTTTCTCTGAATTTACATATAAAACTACAGTGAGTATAATTATATTGCAGTCTCTTGGGTTAATAACATACTTAATATAAATTATTTAACAATTAGAACTATGAAAAATATTATTGCGATTCTACTTATTGGAATCTTCTCATTATCAGCTTGTAAGGACAAATCTCAACCTACAGAAGTAAAAAATGGAATGTCATTTTTTGGTGAAAAAATCACCCCAGAAGGCGCGATCACTTACGATGAGCTCTTAGCGAAATTAGATACTAGTGAAAGCGTAGAGGATGTAAAGCTCAAAGGAAAAATCGAAGGTATATGCCAAGCTAAAGGATGCTGGATGAACATCGTATCTGAAACAAACAAGGACGATGAAGGCTTTTTTGTAAAGTTTAAAGACTACGGATTCTTCATGCCATTTGATGCCGCAGGAAGCACTGCCATCATGCAGGGAAGAGCATACACAGAAGAAACTTCTGTTGATGAGCTCAGACATTATGCAGAAGATAAAGGCAAATCAGCTGAAGAAATAGCTGCGATAACTGAACCAGTAACTGAATTGAAGTTTATGGCCGATGGAGTTATTATACTCTAAAAACAAATCTCGATTTTTGGGATTTAGGTGCTAGGTTAGATGTTGTGCATTGATAACGCTGAGATAATTGGGTCAAAAACCTTTATCTCAGCGTTTGTTGTTTTTTATTAGTTAATTTTCATGTTCTGGCTCTTTTCAGGGAATCCAACACTTTATTCTCTGTTAAAGATTCCTCCCCGCTAATCCCCCTCCGAAAGGCGCGCGTTCCTGGCTCGAGCATAAACCCTAACCCTGCCTTTCCCTTTAAAGGGCTAGATGGCTGCTGGTGGCTCAGGCTTTATTTATTATAAAAATGAAATATTTTACCTGCAACTTATTCTATCAGCTAACCGTGGCGTAACATCTTGCCCTTCGTTCTTGTTTGAATGCCAGAGCCATGTCGCTTCTGTCCTCCTCCAGAGGAGAATTAAGGAGGAAGAAGTTATCGTTTCTTGTGATTTTTTGCTTCGACCCACTGAAAATTAGATGTATTATTCCACCCCCTAGCTTAACGACTCAACCTTGTAAGTTTCCAGTGGTGAGCGTTCTGTAAAACCGAAGCGCTTTGTCCATCCCTAGGGAGTTTTTATGATTGGCTCGGGCATAAACCCTAACCAGACCTTGCCCTTTAAAGGGAAAGGTGGCAGCTGTTGGCTCAGGCTTTATTTATTATAGAAATGAATATTTTACCTGCAACTTATTCCATCAGCTAACCGCGGAGTAACATCTTGCCCTCCGTGAGGGATCTAGCGAATATGATACCCCCTGCCCAACGATCGCTGGGCAATCAATTACTATCATAATCGCTCAGCACTATCTACTTCTAATGTCGAAATCACTCAAAGACGGGAGAAAGATCTCAACACGGCTCATGTTATTTGGCACGCTAAGTACTACTTATAGATTTTCGGTTATCTCTTCAAAGATTTTTATTAAATGCACGCGAAGCTTCGAATACGTTCTACTAATAAATAATAAGAAATATAACATTTGAAGAACCTACTCTTAAAGGTGTGGCACTATTATTGACATATTATAATAATAAATAATATGTATTGATTTGTCGATAAACGACTTCGACTATTAATTTAAAAAGTACTCAATGCCAAATCAAGCCTATTAAAATAAAAAATGGCCCGAACAATTAAATTCGAGCCAGTTTTTGAAAGCAATTTTTTTCAACAAACATGAGTCATACTACTCAATCTAATTTTGTCAGTTATGCATAAAAACGTTTTCAATCCCATTACGCTGCTAGCATTTATAATATTATTCATTTTTTCTTCTTGTAATAGTAATAAGAGATACGCAAACACATACAAGAAAAAAACAAGGACAGAAAGGTCATCACGATCAAGCTCTAAATCAACTTCGAAGCGGTCATATACAAGCTCTTCATCAAAGAGAAGCGGAATCGTAAAAACAGCCAAAAAATACATAGGAAAACCATATGTATATGGTGGTAAAAAACCTTCATCAGGATTTGATTGTTCAGGATTCACGACTCATGTGTATAAAGAAAATGGAGTCGCCTTATCAGGACCATCATACAACCAGGCTAAACAGGGAAGGAAAAAGTCAATGAAAGAACTCAAACAAGGAGACTTAGTCTTTTTCGGCAGTGGCCGTAAAGTATCGCATGTCGCTATCGTAGCAAATGTTAGTAGAAATAAAATAGAAGTTATACACAGCACCAGTTCTAGAGGCGTGGTTGTAGACGATATATCCAATTCGAAATACTGGAAAAAACGATATATGTTCGGTCGAGATGTGCTTTAGCATCAAACAAGAGTCATACTTACTCCAAATGAATAAGGTATATAGGAACTTTTGCCCCTTAAGGTCTATTAATTGGTCTGTGAATCTTACTTTTGTGGGCTTATCCGACTCTTTACTAAGTCGAAGTACGCATTACACATTTTAAAAAGAGAATTTCTATGTTAAACATTATACTTTTTGGACCTCCTGGATCAGGAAAAGGAACTCAAGCCAATAACTTAGAAGATCATTATGATCTTCTACACATTTCTACTGGAGACTTATTCCGATATGAAATGGGCAATAATACGCCCCTTGGTCTTGAAGCAAAAAGTTACATAGCAAAAGGAGATTTAGTCCCAGATGAGGTAACGATCGGGATGCTAAAAAACAAGGTAAATTCTAATCCAGATGTGAACGGATACATTTTTGATGGTTTCCCACGAACAATAAAACAAGCGGAATCATTGGATTCATTTCTAAAAGAAAAAGATTCTGAGATAACTGTCCTTGCAGCTTTGGAGGTTGATGATGATGAAATCGTAAAAAGAATAATCAACAGAGGGCTAACTTCTGGTAGAGCTGATGACAATGATGAATTAATTATCAGAAATAGAATAGGGAATTACAATAATGAAACTGCTCAAGTATTCGACTATTATGCAAAATCGAATAAGTCAATAAAAATATCTGGGATAGGATCTATTGAAGAAATATTTGACAGATTAAAAGATGCTATAGACGAAGCTAAATAATTCTCCTCTTCAATTCTAATTAATAATAGAAACCAAATTAATGGCAGGCCAAAACTTTGTAGACTACGTAAAAATTAATTGCCGCTCTGGACACGGAGGCGCTGGCAGTTCGCACTTCCGTAGGGAGATGTATACTCCGCATGGAGGCCCTGATGGAGGGAATGGTGGTCGTGGTGGTCATATTCTAATAGAAGGAAATAAACAGATGTGGACACTCCTCCATCTTAAGTATAAGCGACATATCAAAGCGGAACATGGTGACTCCGGAGGAGGAAGTAGAAGTTCTGGTGCACAAGGAGATGATATAATTTTACAAGTTCCTTTAGGCACTATAGCTAAAGATGTAGAGACGGGAGAAGTATTGTTCGAGATTACGGAAAATGGCCAGATGGAAATCTTACTCGAAGGTGGGATGGGTGGCCTTGGAAATCACAATTTCAAATCATCAACCAACCAAGCTCCTCAATACGCCCAGCCAGGAATACCTGGAAAAGAAGAATGGAAATTACTAGAATTAAAAGTCCTTGCCGATGTAGGGTTAGTTGGATTCCCTAACGTTGGTAAATCAACGCTACTGTCTGTAATCACAGCGGCAAAACCAAAAATTGGTGATTATGAATTTACTACGCTCGTACCGAACTTAGGAATAGTTAATTACAGAGATAACAAGTCATTTGTAATGGCTGACATCCCTGGTATCATAGAACATGCCAGTCAAGGTAAAGGATTAGGGACTAGATTTCTCAGACATATAGAGCGAAATTCAGTTCTTCTATTTATGGTACCCGCTGATGCAAAAGACATCAACAAGGCATATGACATCTTGCTCAATGAGCTAGAAGTATATAACCCAGAACTGCTTGATAAACCTCGAATGCTTGCAATATCCAAGTCTGACATGCTAGATGACGAGATGGAAGCGTTAATATCCGAAACAATCAAAGTGGACATACCTTTTCTTTTCTTTTCTTCTGTGGCTCAAAAAGGACTAATGGAACTCAAGGACGAACTGTGGAAAATGATGAATAAGCAATCAAATTAAAAATAAACCAGCGAAAGCTAAGAATAAAATAGTCTCAAAATGAATTTCAAGAAAGTAGAAAAAGCAGCCAAAAAGATTAATCAACTGCTCGAAAACATGAGAGATGAAGAGCAAGTAAGTAAGATTGAAAAAGATCTATTGCTTAGCTATGTTAGAGATTTATATGAGAAAGTAATTCATACAGATGAGTCTTTGAAAAAAGCAACAGCGGTAGTTTATAATCAAAACAAAGTGGCCAAGAATCACATCTCTGAGCCAGAGATTGCAGCAGCTCCTACCCCACACCCTCCAGTAGAGATAGCAGATGTGGTGCGCCAAGAAATAAAGCAAACTACCTATCAGCGTGATCCGACGACTTCAAAAAAAACTGTAGAAACTCCGGCTCATTCCCCAAATGATATAGTTTATACCCCTGTGAAAGCTGTAGTAGCAGAAGAAATAGCTGCACCTAGTTATAATAATGTTACACAAGAGCTTTTAGAGTTGTTTGAGACAGGGTCTGTGAACGAATTATCAGATAAACTAAGTCGATCACCTATTTCTGATCTTACAAAATCCATGGGTATCAACGAACGTATCTTCACAGTAAACGAACTGTTTGGAGGAGACACTGGACTATTCAATACTACAATGCAAGAATTAGATAAACTTAGTTCGCTAGAACAAGCACGCGATTATCTTGTTAATAAAATTGCTGTAGAGCAAAACTGGGGTGGCGAACCTAAAATGAAGAAAGCCATAAATTTTGTTAAGCTTATCAGTAGAAGATATTAATTACCTGAACAACCTTGATGGCAGAAAAAGATAATAACATATTCAGTAAGTTGCTATTTCCGATAGGTGTAGTCGTGCTTATGTATCTAGTAAAGATTGTCGAGGTCATTCAAAATTATAAGTATACCACATGGGGTATATTTCCAAGAGATTTAGACGGGTTAGTTGGTATTATCTCCTCTCCGTTTATTCATTCCGACTGGCAGCACCTTATGTCTAATTCTATACCAATGTTGGCTCTTATGTCAATGGTTATGGTTTTTTACAGGCGAGTTGCTATTCCTTCTATTATTATCATTACAATATTTACTGGGTTCACTGTCTGGTTATTTGCTAGAGACGCTTATCACGTTGGAGCGAGTGGGGTTGTTTATGGTTTAGTAGCTTTTTTAGCTTGGACAGGTATATTCCGCAGAAATCTTAAGTCTATCATACTAGCACTCGTAATGTTAGTTGCTTTTGGATCATACTTCCATGGTATTGTCCCCAATAAAGTAGGTGTATCATGGGAAAGTCACCTTTTTGGTGGTTTGGTCGGTATATTCACAGCATTCTTATTCAAAAATGTGAAGGAAGATGATGAGGCAGATAAAGTCAATCCATGGGCTGATGAAGTAGGCAATGAGCAATTTTTTCTTCCACGCGACACGTTTGAGAAAACAAAACAGGAAAGGTATTTGGAATCGTTGTATACCGATGAAGAGTGATTTTGGCTTGAGTGATCATCGTTCAGTACAATGTAAATTATATTCAAGATATCATCCAAGATTGAACGCGTCACGATAATCAGATCGGACTTTAATGTAGCTTAGAGAAGAGCGGTAGGGTGATTCCCTCAATATTTTCTGCATATCCACACGAAGCTAAAGCATCGAATACATTTTTTAGACACGAACTTCAAATCAGTTAACAACTACGGTCATATCTTACCCTATGTTCTTGCTTGATGCCTGAGTCATAGAGTTTTTGCCTTCCTTTCGGAGGAGGATCAAGAAGGGGAATCTGTCATTTTTTTAGCTTTGTTATAGCTACATTTATTCCTTGCGCTTAAATTCTAAGTTGTAACCTACACCTGAAATAATGGCTGATCCAACCATGGTTATTATTTGATGATCAAACCTTAATAAGGTGTCACCTACTAACTCTGCACTTCCAGTAATATAAGTTTGGGCTAAACTATCAGATAGATTTTTGGCTGGTTCTTTAGTGAATGTAAGTATATCTATACCTTCAGTGGCATCAAAAACATATTTGAGTCCATTCACCGTGACTTCACATTCTCTTGATAAATTTCCTTGATCAGAAATTTTCACCTCTGTTTCAGATTCTACTGGATCCCCATTTACGATAACTTGAGTTTTGCCCTCCCATTCTCCGAGAAAACCTTCATCAACAGACTTAGAGCAACTGATTATAAATAAAGAAATAATTATTGGTAGTAATCGGATACGCATTTTATTAAGTTTTAGTTTGTGATTAGTTCCAACTAAAACGAAGGCTAACGATTAATAAAATTGTAAGGGTTAGTTAAGGAAGTGTAAAAGTCATTCCTCCGAATCATTTATGACTGAATCGAAGAGCTCGTTTAATTCTATATTTAATACTTGTCGTTTATGCATTTCAACCTGGTCTAGTCTTTTCAGAAAGCGCTTCTTTTCTAAGAGAGCATTTTTCTTTACACCAGCAGCAATGATTTTATCGTAGTTCATGCACAATGATTTACTTTAGATGGTGATTTGATTAAAAAACAACCCATTAACCTTATCATAAAATCGCAGTTATCTCCTGTATATTTAACATAAAGAAATACCGCTTACAAATCAAATCGTTGACACCAATTCACTAGCCTGTTTAATTGCTCGCTTGGCATCTAATTGGGCAGCTATATCGGCACCACCTATCAAGTGGACACTTTGACCAGCATCTAATAATTCTTGATTAAGGTCTCTTAATGGTACTTGACCTGCACATATGACGACATGGTCAACAGGTAAGATTTGTACTTCATCATTGATAGAAATATGAAAACCATTGTCATCTACCTTTAGATATGTAACATTCGCTATGTGCTTCACACCTTTCATAATCAAACTAGCCCTATGAATCCAGCCAGTTGTTCTACCTAAGCCCTTACCATGTTTTCCACCTGACCTCTTAAGAAGGTAAACTTCTCTTGGCGATGGTGATGGCAGTGGCGAATTAGCTAATGATCCACCTTTACTGTAACTCATATCTACACCCCATTCTTTCATGTAAGATTCTACATCCAAGCTTGGTGCAGTATGATCATGATTATGTGTTAGAAATTCAGCAGTATCATATCCGATTCCTCCAGCTCCTACTATTGCTACACGCTTCCCAATTTTCACTTTATTAGACAGTACATCCGCATAATTGACTACTTTGGGATGACCTGCACCCTCAAAGTCAACTTTTCTAGGACTGACGCCTGTAGCTAATATTATCTCATCAAAGTTCCCACTTTTTAGATCTGCTACATTTACTCTGTGATTAAGCTTTAGGTCTACTCCATATTTCTTGATCATCGTATCGTAATATCTGATCGTATGTCCATATTCTTCTTTTCCAGGCACAACTTTCGCCAAGTTGAATTGACCACCAATCTTATCACTTCCTTCGAATAGTGTAACCGAGTGACCTCGTTCCGCAGCTATTGTAGCTGCAGCAAGTCCTGCAGGTCCAGCACCTACAACTGCTATTTTCTTTTTTATTTGAGCTAGTGGATAATTCAGCAATGTTTCGTGGCAAGCTCTCGGATTGACAATACATGAACTGAGCTTCATATTAAAAGTATGATCTAGACATGCTTGATTGCACGCAATGCAAGTATTAATCTCGTCAGATCTATTCTCCATAGCTTTAAGCACCAGGTCAGGATCCGCTAAAAACGGTCTCGCCATAGAAACCATATCAGCACATCCATCCGCTAGCACTTGCTCAGCGATTTCAGGCATATTGATTCTATTTGTAGCAATAAGTGGGATATTTACTTCCCCCATGAGTTTTTTTGTTACCCACGCAAATCCACCTTTTGGCACCACCGTACCTATAGTTGGTATTCTAGCTTCGTGCCATCCGATTCCTGTATTAATTATTGTTGCCCCCGCTTTTTCTATTTCTTTAGCCAGTTGAACGACCTCCTCCCAAGTACTGCCTTCTTCTACCAAATCTAGCATCGATAATCGGTAAATTATGATGAAATTTTCTCCAACTTCGGCTCTTATTGATTTTATAATTTCAATTGGGAGTTTCATTCTATTTTCATAGCTACCTCCCCACTCGTCCTCTCTGTGATTCGTTTTTTTGACTAAAAACTCATTGATAAAATAACCTTCTGAACCCATGACCTCTACCCCATCATAACCCGCAGATTGAGCAAGAACAGCACAGTTCTTGTAATCCTCTATTGTTTTCCATACTTCATCCGTTTCCAATGCTCTTGGTTTGAATGGTGTAATAGGAGATTGAATCGCCGATGGAGCAACTCCATTTGGGTGATACGCATATCTACCAGAATGCAGAATTTGCATACATATCTTTCCACCTTCAGCATGTACCGCTTTGGTGATTTTTTTGTGCTGTTCAGCTTCTTCTGCGTTTGTCAATTTCGCCGCACCCATACCTACAGACCCTTCGACATTGGGTGCAATCCCTCCTGTAACAATAAGCCCTACTTGTCCCTTTGCTCTCTCAGCATAATATACCGCTGCTCGATCAAACCCACCGGGAATTTCTTCCAGATTGGTGTGCATAGACCCCATGAGAACTCTATTCTTTAACGTTGTGAATCCCAAATCAAGGGGTGAAAGCATCTTATCGTACATATTCAATCTTATTTTAAAATTTAACTCTGAGTAAAGTTATTAAACTTTATAGTTCGGGCTGCTCCTTTCACCAGATATCTTTTCAGAAATACCGTTGATCAAATCAAGAAGTAGACTTCAAGGTCATAGTCTGATATTTGATCTATTATTCAAACAAACAACAACCAATAAAGAAAAACTTATTTTATTTATTCGCAATACTATCTATTTTCTCATTCTCTGATGAATTAGAGTACCCTTTTATTTACGAATAATCTCTATTTCAATCGATTCTTACTTCTCCTACCAAGCAACAAATGGTGAATTTATTGAAGTCGACAATGCTGACTTACTTGAACCTCAAGTGACATTTATTTTGAGAACATTGCATCTATCTCCAAATTACCTAACCAATACATAACCTTGGCTGAGATTAACACAGAAGTCAAAGTACAATATGTAGCTATAAGAAGAGATGTATTAAAAAAAGTGTAATTGATATCTACTTCTGAAACTCATATGCCCCAACGTCGGGTATCCCATCTCTAGAATCATCATTGATATCTTGATTAATACCCATGAGTTGAATCCCTTTGTCAATAGCAATTGACATGGTATCAAGTCTATACTCATTGTTATCATTATCAAAAAACAGGGTGTCACTCACAGAAATTCTGAAACAATCTGCACAATTTTCAAAGAAGTTCGGATACTGCTCTGGCATAAGGATTTCGTCTATGGTCACAGCACAATTCACAAAATCGAAGTTGAATAGATCAGGTTCCTCACCTCCTGTCCAATCTATAGGAAGGATTTCATCTTTATCATTACCAGCAAATATGCAATTGGTAAATTTAGTATCGAGTCTATTTACATAAACTACTCCTTGGCAAAGTGGTGGGTTTGCGCATCGAAAATTATCAAATCGCACAGCAGAACTTTGGTTTCCATAACTGGCGAATGTACAGTGTTCGAAATTGTAGTTTCCACCATAAGTTAGTATGGCACAACTCTGTCCATTGCTATGAATGAGTGTATTCTTAGCATCTATTTCTGATCTGATACCAATGATGCCCGCAGAAGAGGTATTGTATATTTCACAAGATTCTAATGACAATTGTGCTGCACTATCGACTCTTACTCCTACTACGGAATTTTTTATCTGTACATGTTCCATATGATTCCCTACACTCCCAGAAATAAATCGCATGCCGACCCATTGACCAGCTGCATCATCAAATGAACTTTCTAGTCTATCACCTTGGAATGTTATAGGATTCATCGCTGTACCTTGAGCCGTTATTTTGCCATCAGCTAAGACTATTATAAAACCATCATTATATATCAAACTATCTTGCCTTACTAAACCACCATGAACATAGATATTCGTACCTTCTGGAATTACCAATTCACAACTATCGATAAATAACACACCATATATAACATAGGGCTTTGGGTCATCCCATGTTTCCATTCCTAGATCACATGAAAGAAGACTGATAACACCCTTACGTTTAGTACCTGGTACATAATTAGCGTTTTGCCCCCAAGCTTCGAGAAGTACAGCCGTCTCAGATCCTCCTGATGAGATAGTAAGATATTCTTCTATTACAAATGGACTTACACTTACTGGCTGATTAGGGTCTACCGTCACATCAGCGAATACATATATACTATCATTCCCTTTAATAAATACACCCTTGATTTCATTTCCAGGAACTCCATCAACGTTCAATCTAAATTTTGAATCACTTGGCGTGTTCACTTTTAGATCGATCTCAATGTCTTCACTTTCGTTATTATATATTTTGAATGATCTCGTAGCTGACCCTACTTCTGTAAAAACAGTATCGAATGTCAAAGTATCTGCAGAAACACTGATCGCTGGATTAGTCCCTGTGAATGTAGTATCCTTCTGACAAGCATTAAAAATAATTGCTGTCATAACAAAGCCTAAAATAATCAGATTTCTAAAGTGCATATATGGAGATTAAAAATTCAGTTTTAAAAACGCACAAATGTAGGATAAGATTGTGATTAATATAGCCCCCAATCAAATATGCCTCAATATTCTTATTCAAATAAACCAGCTAATAATCATTCCTCCAAAAAATAAAAATATTATTTCTACGAAAAACTTGAGTAATAACCAGAATGATGACCATCCCAAAGGACCATCACCTTTACTTTTATACCGCGCGAATAATGAATACATTATATAACATAGAAAAAATATCAAATTGCATATTAAAAGCGGTTTTCGAAATCCTCTACTAAATGCGTCATACTCTATTGTGATGAGAGGAATATTAAAGCACATATAAATAAAAAAACAAGGCAAAATAATGTTAAAGTGAGATAGTGATTAAACTGCGAGCTTTTCATTGCTTTTATGCTAAAGTGGTCAAGGAACTACGACATCAGTCCTGTATTTATTTAGATCATCTCATCAAAAGTCAACACAGTAGTATAACCTTTAGCAGTAAAATATGCTTTCGTCTCCGCTTCAGACTTAGTCGAAGTAGCCATAACAAAGTCACCTCCCCAAGCGCCTAGAGACTTTACAGAACCATGATAGTCAGAGAACAATTTATCTTTTACTTTCTCGAAACCTGTATGTTTTGCAACTAGATCTTCGTGCTTGTCCATCAAACCTGCGAATGTTTTTAGATCTTTTGCGTCGATCATTGCTTCTGAAATCTCACTTGCTGTTTTCACAAAAGCGTTCTTATTTTTCACAGCTTTGAGATAATCCTTAATTCCTAGACTAGAATCTTGTTTCTGATTCAAATGAACAAAATATATATCTTTTCTAAAACTTGGCTTAAAATCAACAGGTGTATAACTCACCTCATCATCATTGGAAAAATACAAAATCGGAGAACCAGCACCAGAACAAGCAACATCACATCCTGATCCATTTTCCACTTTAAAGTAAAGGATCAATGCATTAACATCTGCCCACTCACTAACTAACTGAAATAATGTAGAACTAGAACCTAATCCCCAATCCCTTGGAAATTCAAGATAAGTTTCAACTTTAAATCCGTTCCATTTTGAAAGAAATTCAGAATTTTGCCGAACAGAATTTTTTAGAATTTTTTGAATCTTATCACTTACAGCTTGATCTGTCGTGTCAATTGCAGAAAAATCATACAACGAGATATGACTCTTAAACCAAGAATTACCTTCTATATCAAAACACTCCCACACGAGATCTGACCCGCGTGACGTCTTCACTGTCATCTTTTGTCCCATCTTAGTAGGTACAACAAAGGCTGATGCTCCATCTAGTACGGCATACTCTCCTGATAAGAGCAGCTTTCCATTGGCGTAAAATTGCTTCTTGATATGCTTGGGTTTTACGTATTGCTTAATAAGATAGTACGAAAATAGGAAAGATTATTAGAACATATACTATATAAATCTATATATTATTTGTTTATAAATTTGAAATGAGGGTTTCCCCTTAGTGAAAGGCTATTTGAGATCGATTTTTCCATTTTGCTCTTTCCCTTATTAGTAAAGCAGAAAGTAAAAATTATAAATCACACAACAATTTGACATCCCAAAAACAATTCTAACACTATCTTCGCGCTCTTAAACGCGGAAGATTGAGCTCTAGAGACCAGAGGAAGTAATTAAAATCTTTGGTTAGTTTTTAGTGCCATTAAATTTTTATTTTAAAGATTCTGGTAAACAAGCTGTAGACACATAAGGAGATGATTAATATAAATCGTTTATTTTCCGCGAGAATAAAATTTTATACATATGGAAAAGAAAAAAGTCATCATCGGGAGTAGAGGGAGTGATTTGGCATTGTGGCAAGCACATTTCATGCAAGATCAACTCAAGTCAGTTGGCCATGAGAGTGAAATAATCATTATAAAGACTAAAGGTGATAAAGTCCAACATCTTAGTTTTGATAAAATTGAAGGGAAAGGCTTTTTTACAAAAGAAATAGAAGATCAATTATTGGATGGGAGCATAGATGTAGCTGTGCATTCAATGAAAGATCTACCTACATCGAGCCCAGATGGACTTCGGATTGCAGCAACTTCGTACAGAGAAAATCCATCTGACACTATCCTTGTTCTAAATGATAGCTTTGATGCTACACAACCGCTTAGACTTAAAAAAGGAACGTTAGTAGGCACTTCGTCTGCAAGGAGAAAGGCTCAACTCAAAGATCTCAATCCTGATATAATGATTGAAGACATAAGAGGCAATGTACCTACAAGAATACAAAAACTCAGAGAAGGTCAGTTTGGTGCAATCATACTTGCAACCGCAGGATTAAATAGGTTAGAAATAGACCTGTCTGAATTTGATGTGGTCCAAATGCACCCTAGAGAATTCGTTCCAGCGCCTGCTCAAGGGGTATTAGCTTATCAAACAAGAAGTGAAGATATAGAAATGCGAAAAATTATAGCTCAAATCGCTGATGTCGATGTGGCAAGAAGTACAAATGTAGAGCGAAAAGTTCTGCAAATGATGGACGGTGGCTGCCACTTACCTTTAGGCGTATACTGTGAGCAAGATCAGCTCGGAAACTATCATGCATGGGGCGCTATGGCAAATGATGTAGATGGACAAGTAATAAGATGCAAAGTCTCTCAATCAACTTTTGTAGGCATGCCAGAAAAAATATACAAGCTTCTTAAGGAACAGTAATTAATCTCAAAATCTAGAACTGAGGATTATTAATGCTTTTAATTCTCGAAGTCTACAAATAATATATAAAATGAAATATCTCGTATTCGATGCAACTGGAATAGGTAAACCTAAAGATTATAAAGCTCCATTTACGGACACTTTCAGTTGGCCACGTCTGATTCATCTATCATGGATCATGCTAAATGATGAATTCAAGCCGATAAAAGATTTTGATTGTATTATCAAGCCAGATGGATTTGCTATTGATCATCATGTGTTTAAATTTTCTAGATTAGAAGAGGAGGAGATTAATAAAAAGGGGGAAAAGGTAGAAGATGTCTTTGCTGAGTTTGCCAAGTCAGTGGAAGAAGCTGATTATCTAATTGCTCACAATATGAATATCCAAGAAAATATCATAGCAGCAGAATACATGAGAAAAGGAATGCATCCACCGCATTTCACAACGGAGAGACTTTGCTTGATGCAAGAAGCTACATTCTATTGCAAACTTCAAAGTAGAGGCGGAGGATATAAGTGGCCTTCTCTTCAAGAAATTTACATGACCCTATTTCATCAGAAATTTGCTCCTGCAGGTAATGCTCGTGCTGATGTGATCGCAGCCGCTAGAAGCTTTATTATGTTGATGAAGAGAGGAGAGTTGGAGGATTTCTTTGATGAAGAGTAGAAATTGCTGAATCGCTTGAATCGCTTGAATCGCTTTATGAATGTCGAATGTCGAATGTCGAATGTCGAATGTCGAATGTCGAATGTCGAATGTCGAATGTCGAATGTCGAATGTCGAATGTCGAATGTCGAATGTCGAATGTAGAATGTCGAATGTCGAATTACACATGGCTCGGGCAGGGATTTATTAAGGCTTTTTGTGCACTTCCACCCCTAGCCCACTCTAAAGGAGGATATTTGTGAGTGGCTCGGGCTATTTTGGGCTAAATTCAACTCTTGTTTCTAATTATACAAAACACTTCGCTTCCCATTTATCAAGTAGCTTATTGGTTTGGACGTTTAGTTTCTTTTGGAAGAATGATGTGCCGCCTAGTAACCATCCTTTTAGTCCCATGGATTGGCTTGCCCATTTCCGAGTATTGAATCGGTCTATGTGCTTTATGATTTTTCCATCTTTGATGACAAATGATGCATCTATTTTGTTATGAACCTGCCTTCCAGTCGGGCTGAATAGATACTTGGCTTCCCAGTGGGCCGAACCACTGCTTTCATCTTCCTTGATATCAGAAAAAACTACGTCAAATTTCTTTCCTCTTTGACTTTCAATTAGCATACCCCACATATTTTTAGCTCTGTCTCCTTTTAAAGTACCGAATGCAGGATCTGTGAATTCTATTTCATCTGAATAGAAAGAGACCATTTTTTCGGTATCATGATCGGCGAATGCTTGGTAGAAGGACTGGATGATTTGACTCATAACTTAAGATTGTAATGTTTAGTGCTGGTAGCAAGGTATTAAAAAAACATCCCAATCTCCATACTTCCAGAAGTGAAGTATCAAAATTCATAAAATCTCACTAGGCTCCCTTTTGCTAGCTCCCTTTTGCTAGCTCCCTTTTGCTAGCTCCCTTTTGCTAGCTCCCTTTTGCTATTTAATCAAAATTGCAGCCATCTTTTTTGACTATTAATGTATTATCAAAGTCCAATAAACTATTACCCGCAACTTTGACAAAAGGTGCATCCAATGCTAAGGTACCTGAGAAATCAACAATCTGCCCGACAAGATGGATTTCAGTTCCAGCTTTATAAAAAGAACGAAAAGGAACATTGGCAGTTGTTAGAACCAGAATACTATTGCAAATACCCACTGTTAATAAAAATGGAACTGCTGGAGTTCCTAAAGTTTCGTTTCTATTGAATATGGCAATTTCGGCAGGTGTATATATGGAATCTTGAGAAGCAACATAGACTTCAAAATGTAAAATTTCTCCGACTTGTTGATTCGAATACATGGTGATCGGCATATATACTTCATCCCCAACAAAAATGAGATCGTCCACTATAACAACTCCTCTTGTTTCATCATCTACAAGTGCCCGGATCATCGTACTATCTTCATTTAAGAAGGTATTATTCAGTGTTAAAACTCGAATAAACCCAACCATATTATATTGATAGTCAGGAGCATTTACACTCCAGTTAGGTGGATCAGCATGTAGCGTTGAAAGTGCCAATAAGGCAAGTAAAACCAACATGTATTTCCTATGGAAACCTTTCATCTTATAGACATTAATGGGTGTTTTAATAAATGCAGAGGCTATTGATACAGCCCCTGCATTTTATTTACTAATTATTTGACAACGATAAATTTCTTATTGATCGTTAATCTTTCGTCACTCATTATTATTCGGTAGATACCTGATGGTAAATTATCTGTAGGGATAACAGTATTCAATGATCCACTCTCCGTTTTCCAAGTGTATTCATATATTTGCAGTCCATTGACATTGAACAATCTAGCTATCACTTCAGCACTAAATATTGGAGTACTTCTGATTATCAAATTCCTACCTGATTGTATAGGATTGGGTATCAATTCTACTTTAGTGGTATTATCAGCATCACTTGTACTCGTAGATATGAATTCAAATATGAATGGATCTTCTATAGTCCCTAATTGAGCATCAATTGCGAAGTACTCTTTTTCTGATAATTCTGTAGTTTGTGTGCCATCATAATATATGAAGTCTAAGATCTCTCCGCTTGAATTGGAGTATGAGGTCAAAAAGAACATGTAAGAATTCAATGGAGCAATCCAAACAGCCTCAGTTACGCCTCTACATTCTCCATTATGGAAAACAGCGAGATGAAATCCTTCTTTGATTTTATTCTCACCATTTTGAGAAAGAATGCCAGTCATAGTCATGGAATGCTCGTATTGGTAAAGGTTTACTTGCCATCCCTCTGGAAGATTGTCATTGCGCTTTTGTGATACGGCATCTTCTTTCAATCCTAGATTGATATTTGGGTACTGAAGTATTCCTGACGCAGAGGTATTAATTATGTATCCTTCGCTCGGTCTCAAGTTCTTCAATGTTCCGATCCAACCAATACCTGATAGATACTGTGAGAATTGTGTCTGACTCTTGATCACATCTCCATTCAATAAGATCCCGTTTAAATCCGCTAATGCAATATCGATCGGTAGCGGTGATTTTGGTGTATATCCAATCCAGGTCCACCCCGTATTGATTGAAATTTCTATAGAATCCGGATCAATGAGGTTTCCTTGAATGAGTAATGTATCATCATTATTCAATCTTAATTGATAGGATGACGTATTACCAATCGAATCCAAAGAACCAAACCATCCGAATCCATCAGCATACTGTGCAAATTCTGTCTGACTCTTTATAATACCATCAGATGGATCATTGATCTTCATCAATACAGAATCGGGAGAAGGCTCATTTAATGATAAATTGAACGATAACCAATTCCATCCTCCATTGACGATGGTCTCATTCAGTACTATATTATTGGTATGTATCACTTGTGGGTTATCCGGAGTTCCGATAAGGTCGTCACTCTGAAAGATGAAATTCTCTACGACTGGACTGAATAACAAACAAGCCGATGCATCCCAAATACGCATATCTATCGCGTCAGGATCTAGACTATTAGAATAGACAGTCAAAAATGCCAAATATCGATCAATTGTTGGATAATACTCTACTCTCCCTAAGCCTCTCAATTCTTCGTCTACGAAAGCAGCTAAGATGTCTTCTTCATCAATAGAAAGATCTCCTTCAATATCTAATTCTGCGGTGAAATTCATAGCATACTCCCAATCACTGGCATTGATTTCCCAATTAGGTGCTGGGCACACTACTCGTGCATCAATGATCATCGGTTCATCTCCTTCGGGACCACTCAATTGGATGGTTTGTATTTGTCTACCAAACACCATGGTTTCTTCAAATTCGAAAGTGATAATCTGAACATCGCCAGGTGCTAGGTCTCCGGCGGAAGGATATACCGTGCTCCATTCGGGAACATCATCAAGTTCCCAAGTTATATTAAACCCACCTCTGTTTTCTATTCGTCGTTCTACTGTGACAAAGTCTTCTTCATACTTAACAACCTTCACAGCCTCCTTGTCGAGCCAATTGAGTGAATTCTGATCTACAACAAACTCCCATTCGAGGTGTCCCGATTTGTTTCCGACTAAGTCAAGAATTGAATCTAGCTCTACTCTGAGTACTTTATTCTCTAAGAATGAATTAGACACATTTGGAACAAGAATAATCTTATCCTCAGAACAACTCATTGTAAAATCAACTAATGCTCCAGTCTGTGTATTATAGAGACCCAGATTATTGTTGTCAATATTTGCACCTATTCCTGCTGCTAAAAGAATTCCATTGCATTGAATAGGTTCATTGAAGGTGATTGAAATTTCATCACCTTTAGAGAGTACTCCATCGGCAGGTTCTGCAGTTCCAAATAATTCTGGTGGGGTACGTTCTATTTTTCCTTTAATCACGTGCGAAATACCTACATCTAATCCACCTACACAAACTGCAAGTGCTCGAATCTCATAGAGGCCGTCTGCAAGAATACCAGTATCCCAATCAACCAATTCGAATAGAATACCAAGAGAGTCTTTAGCAACTTCCGCTATATTGATCCATGATCCATCTCCTTGTGATCTTCTGTATTGTAACCTCATAAGATCTAGATCTAAATCATTCACATCATAATCCACTAGATTAATTGGTAATACTGGGCCACTA
Organism: Halioglobus sp.; assembly: GCA_047628935.1. Lineage (GTDB taxonomy): Bacteria > Bacteroidota > Bacteroidia > Chitinophagales > Saprospiraceae > CAJXUU01. Next base: position 22,000 of record JBLHWH010000050.1, read on the forward strand.
AAAGGGGTAACAACCCAATCTTGCGCAGGACTACTTATGTCTACAGAACTACAAGGTTCAACAAAATTGACAATTACGGTCTGAGTAGCATTGAATGGTGTATTTGACTTCCCTATTCCTAGAGCAACATTTCGGTCATTTTCACATTGCACAAAATAGTCGAATATTAAAGTATCAATGTAAGATGTATTGCTTCGTTCTACAGATACAGTTACTGGTATACTTTCCCCAAAAGGAACAAAATATTCAGTATCCAATGGATCTGCTCCCGCTATTTTCACTTCCGCTCCGTTGACATTGGATGATGATCGAAGAGAGAATATATATTCCCTGTTTTCTTCAGTTTGAGAGACATTTCCAAGGTTAAAATTAAATATGGCTGCATCATTCTCACGAACGTTACTAGCGATTGATGCAGATACTGATGTCATAGAGACTTCATCTCGCTTGACAGTACCGTCTTCATAAGGACAAGAGCTAACTCCAGATACTGTATTAAACACAGGTGTACCATATACAGGGTCCTTAGAAATATTTACTGTAAAGAGATCTCCAGGATCATTGTCACTTAACCTATATCCGATAGTAGTTTCAGTCGTAGATACACTATCTGTGGTTTCGAATTTTCCTAGATTAAATGTCGAAGTGAGGTTGGCTACGGCACCAACGCCATTGACCGTTAGACCTAGTTCTCCGGCAATCTCACTGTTTACTTCGGTCACTATTGTGTATGAGTTGCTGTTCGTTTCCGTTTTGATAATGGATTTTTCGATGTTGACTCCTGATCCAAAAGAAATATTTTCCACAAAATTTGATGCTTTTTTGTTCGCATTATTATTAGCGACTATGGATTCCCACGCATCCGCAGATTCTTGATCGCCTGTGGCCAATAGATTAGGAATAACTATCTTTTGAATTTCATATTCCGTATAGAAAAAATTAGTCTCAAAGCCATCAGGATATACACTCACGCCAGTATCTCGCACTATCGTACAACTGTCTAATCTAAGTATATCCGTCACTCCAAATAAAATATTAAGTGCGCCTCCTATGTAAAGATCTGAAGTATCTCCTACTAGATATTCTCCCTGATCCGTAGAAAAATCCGTCAATGTCTCCATACAAATCTCTCCTGAATTAGTTTGGGTACTGCTACTTGATGTAGTATATGATATATCGAGATCCGCTGTTACATCTAGAGAGGTTTCTGTAGAAAATCCTATACCTGTAGCAAAAATAAAATCAGGTCCATAACTGTATGTTATACCTCGATCCAAAGCATCCGTTTTTGTTGTATCGAATGTAATCGTGGTACAATTCTTCTCACCTTCTCTAATATATGAATAGGACTCATCACCTGGTGGATCGTGCAGAACCATGAGGGGAATATTAGGAGAAGTAGAGGTGAAATTGACGTCTCTCTTTCGTCTTCCTAAGATGATGACTTCTGTGACGCTTGAGGCCATCTTTCCATTTGCATTTGCAGAAACTTCTAGCGTTTGGGTATAAGGAGCTGCAATATTAGGAGGTCCAGCGGGAAAACTATAGTCAAAACTCTCTGTAATATTGTGAGTTTCTGTAACACTACCATCTTGAATTAAATTGTTCACAATTGTAATCTGTGCACTTTCTACAGGACAAGATTCCCCATAGTAGTCTTGAGTTATACTGATCGTTGTATTATAGGTAGCAAATTGCTCTAAAATAGAATTACCGCATATATCATCACCAAATTGAGCGACACTTACAATAGGGTCTGAATAATATATAAAATCTATAGTGTCATTAACAAGTGTTAAATCCAATGTAGAACCTCCTAAATCCGAAAAATAACTTTGAATAGTAATATCAGAATGTTCAGATACTGAGAAAGCAAGTTTCATAGGTGGTAATCCTTCAATCTTTATTTTACCATCTGCATGATCTTGATGATTCAAAATAAATATTTTTTCAAAACACCCGTTTTCAGAACGCACCTTTAATTTGGCAGTTGTTCCATCTGGGATTATCGATTTTTTACAATCTCCTCCAGCAAGTTGAACATCTACACTTCTCAGTGCTCTATCTAAGAATAATACACCAGCTACTGGTGATATTGCATTTTTAACTTCAAAGAATGCGGGTGAAAATTTATGCTCAAAAAATCTAGGTGATAGTTTTACCGATGCTCCAGGTTCTAATTCAGCAATAAAATACCCATCTTGATTCGTAAATATTGGGGGTGACGCAGAGAAACCATTGACCAATATTTCTACACTGTCGGCAAAGCAATCTGTATTCTTAAATCGAACATAACCACTTACTGGTATTGTACTTAAATCCGTGAAATCAACTTGATCCGTACTTGTATTTGTACTATTAAGCGTTACAATTTTTGAAGAAGGTAGGAATTCATGTCCTGTAAAAATAAGATACTTAGAGTCATTAGCCCAACTCGCATTTTCAGAATAACCTACCCCGCCAGATTCACTTAAGTTGTATAAGCTGTCTCCTTGAGCTTCATTGAGTGGGTAGTTCACATAAATTTTAGGATTCCCTTCGTCAGTTCCGATATTATTACTTGTTTGTATTTCAGACAATGTAAGCGCCTCTTCATATGCAACCAATTCATCAATAAGACCTGTGAAATATTCTGTTGGAGGATCATTACTAAGATTTGCACCTAGTGCCCAAACAGTGGTACTGTCTGAGGAGGACAATGTATTGCTTATAGTTTGTATAATGCTCCCATTGAGGTATACAGCTATTTCTGAGCTCGACCCATTTTGACTGTTTACCATGATTATCTGGTGCCAGCCAAGTGCTATCGAACCTAAATTATTGTCAACACCATCTATGTACAAAATCAGTTCACCGTTTACTAATTTAAGATTAATATCGTTACCTTTTGATAATAATGTTTGTGTGCCATTAAGATCAAATAGATTAAAAGTAAAACTTAGAGTAGATGTGTCAGTTTCAGAAATATCAAAATGAGTCAAGGAAGCATATTGCTCATTTGCAGCATTAAATTCTATGGACACACTCTCGTATATATTTTTTGCTGGACGAACAGTAAATGTTTCTCCTGATCCATAATTGATCCCTTCTAAGATATAATATCCATCCTCATCGGTAAGGCTACTATTGGTTATTGGAGAATTAACTCCTGACCATGAAGGCCCACACATATAAAGGCGATTTTCATTCTCTGTTAGATCATAGGTAGTCGTCCCTCTTCCTTCATCCATTTTCCAATAAGAAATTAATCCATCAACTCTCGAGGAAATAGACTTATTCATTTGTCTTCTGATCTCTGTTTGTGTGAGCTGTTTGTTATAGATTATTATTTCATCAAGCAGTCCTTTATAGTATCCCGTACTCTCAGAGGTAGCACCAATATAAACAGGAAAAGAATCCGTTGTCATAGTAGTTACCATAGACCCACTTAAATCACCATCGACATATAGGAGTAATGTGTTTCCATTATATGTAACTGCCACATGATGCCAATCTAATTTTGTTTCATCGGGAAAAATATAATCTATTGATCCAGCTCCACCTCCTACACCCACATTTATACCTCTTCCTGAGATAGCATCCAATGTATGAATGTACCAGTTCGTATGAATCGAAGACCCCAAATCAAGAAGCCCTGCAATATCATTAAGACTATCCTGTCTTACCCACAAGGTGGCAGAGAACTTAGTTGTATCATACAAAGGGCTGTAATCTGCAACACACACACCATCACCATTAAATCGAAGTGAAGAACCTAAAGTGGGGCTTAGATCAATCGAGCATTCTGATACAGGATTTCCATTTATTGTTGTCACTTGGCCTGTAATGGTCCCATTCGGATTCAAAAATCCCACTGATGAACCTGGTTTTCCAATACCCGCTTTATTTACCCCTCGGACAGTATAGGTATAAAACTCTCCCGCTACTACATTGTAGTCTACGTATACCCTTTCATCATTCTCGACTTCATCCAAGAAAGTACCATTCCTGTACACTTTGAATACATCGGTAACTACAGGACTCAATTTACTGACAGTCCAGACGATCTCGACTCTATCTCCAAGGTCTCCTTCTGAAGCTTGTACATAAGGTGCGAGCGGTGGAAGTAAAAATTGACTATAGAATCCCAACTCACTCTTGTAAGATTGGGAGAACATTCCAAGTTGTGTCGCAGTTTGGCCTATGGTTATAGCTGCTTTTTTATCGGAATTGTATAAATCACTTGCTGCTCCATAACTGAAGAATGCAGTGGCCGAATAGGATTGTGTGGAAGAGGCATCTTCACAATTGGTATTGACTTGTGCCTGTATATTTTGCACATTGAGCATCAATAACCAGATAAGTATTCCAAATTTACATATAGGTATACTGATATTTATCTTACAAATCATGTTTCATTTATTTGATGTGAATAAAAGCAATGTCATGGTTATTTACTTTGCAGTAAATAGAATGCATTACAATTTTGAAACTGATTGTATTTGTAGTAAATAATTGAGTTTGTCTTCTAACTGAGACAATCGAATATTGGATGCCTCAGATTGTGAGGTTAAAGTCTTTTTTAGCTTCTGATTCTCCGATTTAAGAACTTCAATTTGCCTCTGTTGTTCTTGCATTGCCTTTACTAAATGAACAGGTAGATCTCCGATATTGAGCACTCTAAAATCTTCAATTGAATTGTTCCCGAAATCTTCTTTAACTATAGATACCATATCAGGAAATATTTCCTCAATTTCTTGTGCAATAAACCCTGTATTGTTTTCCTTTAATCCAGATCGATTGTTTTTATATTCTTTTTTCCATTGATAATTTACAGGTTTAAGGTGCATAATTTTATTCAGAGATCCATCACTTAATAACTTAATGTTCTGTTTAACTCTTTTATCCGAAGAGGTAGCCCAAGTAGATTGTGTCGATCTCGCAACCCCATTTACATGTAAAAGGTGAGAGGGTACAGTGTTACCACCAATAAGTCCAATCCCAACATTTCCATCTTTATGAATTAACATTCGTTGTGTATCATCCGTACCAAAAATTAACTCCTGATTTGCCCTTTGATAAACTATTGCATCTCCAGAACCTCCTACAATACCTACCGTTAACAGTTCTCCGTTATTTCCTCTAGCGTCCATGTAAGCAGTACCATTGCCACTTCCAGTGCCATCAAGATAGAACCCACCTTCAACATGTAATGCTGCGATAGCTGTATCGGTGCCAATTCCTAACCAACCCGAGATACTGGCATCACCTTCTACTTCCAGTTTGTGTGTAGGATTAAGTGTCCCAATCCCCACATCACCAGTAGAAGGGAAAATATTATCAAACCCCAAGACAGAATTCGAATAAGGCGCAGATGTTAGCGGAGCACGCGGTAATAGCTCCTCTCCATCTACCGTAAGGCTTAAGAAATAAAACTCATTAAATTCAAGATCAAGTGGAGTTACCTCTCCTAATATTGTAGAATATATTCCACTTGTCACCTTTAGAGTTGGTTGGATTTCAGTCCATAATAGATTTCCACCGACAATGGTATCATATAATTTGAAGGTAATTGGATACAATCCATCATCTACAGCATTACCATCGGATAGTCGGATGACGCCTTGTACAGATAGTTTTGTTTGTGCTGATATTTCTATTGAGAAAAATGAAATTACTAGTAAGAGAAAGAGGGATTTGAAGACTGTTTTCATAAGAGAGTGCTTTTAATTTTTTACATCGTTAAGAATGATGCTAAGGTAGTTTTACACTCTTGTTCATTTTCTTACTAGTTTCAATGATATTTCTATCAATTCAAGCTGGATATAATTAATATCAATAAGGAAACAGTTGCTAAAATCTAGGATGTAGCGCTTATTAGCTAAAAAACCGCTTTTAATATGAGAGCGTATTTAATAGGATTTTAAAAAAATCCTTCTTATTGATTCTAATAACAAGACTATACCTATTCTAATTAATATCACTGATTATAATAATGAATGCTAATTATGCTTGTCTTACTTTTGTATTATTGATTAAGTAACCAAAAAATACAGAATCATAAACTTAATGTTTAGATTAATTCTTACAATTCTGGTCATTATTATAGGAGGTTTTGTCTATGGACAAGAAGCTCCTAATTTGTCATTTACCCGCTATGGTATAGAAGATGGATTGCCAAATATGACTATGGATGTATTGGGTCAAGATAGTGTTGGGTATATCTGGTTAGCTAATCCGTTGACACGATTCGATGGTAAAAATTTCAAGACTTTTCGTGAACAAGCTGACGATGAGACTTCACGATTAATTTCGGCTGTCACTATGACAGATGACGGTGAAGGCAATTTATTCTTTGCCAGTCGGGAAGGGATATATTACTATGATACAGTCCAGCAATATGTAAAAAAAATCCCAAGCATTCCCTACAACTTTAGTAATCGTTACATATTAAAAACCGATGCTAATACATTCTGGGATTACAGTCATTATAATTTATGCAAAATTGACTTGCCCAACTTTGATACGACCCATATTCATGTTCCTGAGCTGAGAAATGTTCACTTTCTTTATGCTAAGTCAGGAGATTCAAAAATATGGATCATTCAGAATCAAAGTTGTGTGAAACAACTAGATCTCAAAACGTTCAAATTACATGAATATACGTCGGAAACAGTAAATGATTTGGGTCTTGCACATTTTGTAATTGGTAAAGATATGAGGGCTTGGATAATTAGCCAACAAGGAATTCTAATGTTTGATGAAACAAGAAATGAGTTTGTAGACTTTTTAAATTTTGATGAAGTCTTAAATGATAAAAATTGGAGCTTTAAATATTCTTCGTTCCAACTAGGAAATAATTGTTGGTGGATTATCGACCGTTTAAATCACATTGTTTACAAAATGAATTTTAATTCAAATCAATTACATTCTATTAAAATTAAGCAACGATTTGATTATGATTTTAACACAAGACACACTCATTATGCAATCGAAACAGCAGATGGCAGCCTAGTGCAAGGCACAACCAAAGAAGGATTATTTACTATAAATCCTTTAAACGGCATCATACGCCAATATCTACCCGAAGCAAATAACACCAATTCATTATTTAATAATGCTGCAAGACCTGAGTATTCCATTGATGAAAACTCCTTCCTTATTTCTGGTCTTGGTCAAGGCATAATCAAAGCTGATATTAAAAACCCACTATTTGACACTTATATACCTCCTATGTCAAAGAGATATAGATCGTATTCAAAAAACATTCGTTCTATTGTAGAGTGGAAAGGTGATATTATTGTGGGCTCTATTTCTGGTATCAATCTTTTCAATAGAAAAGAAAAAACATTTGCACCCCTTCCAATGCCTGGAGATTTGCCATCTCCACATCCTGAATATGGCACCATGGCTATAACACGTGATAAATTGCAAAACTTACTTATTACCTATTGGCACCAATCACCAGATGCAAAAATATATTATATGGATTATATTAATAATCGCATATTAGAATTAACTGATTATTTTCCAGAAACAAGTCATGCTGCCTCCTATTCACTTTTCAGCGATTCAAAAAATAATTTTTGGATTGCTGCTCAGAGTGGAGTAATTAAACTCAGTGCTGACTTCTTGGCTAAGGGCAATCTAGAGACCATTCGTGAACAAGCAATTTTTTATAGTTTTAAAAAATTCCAACCAAGTGGACAAGATGTTCATAAGGTTTTTACGATTTCTGAAGATCGTAATGAAGACATTTGGGTGGGAACAAGTTCTGGGCTCTTTAGAATAAATCAAAAGACTGAATCGATTGATGCTTTTAAGAATTCGCCTGAAAATAAAACAAGTTTGAGTAGTAACGATGTTCGGAGTATCATCACATCAGCTGATGGCCATACTTGGGTAGGAACTTCAAATGGAGGATTGAACAAATATGTAGAGGAGACAAATTCTTTTGAACGGTATTCAACAAATGAAGGATTACCTGACAATACCATATATACCATCGCTGAAGATGAAGAAAATAAATTATGGCTGGGCACGAATAAGGGTCTCTGTTGGTTTGACCCTAATACACTACAGGGTCAACAATATTCCCCAGAAGATGGTGTACAAAGTTTCGAATTCAATACCAATGCTGTTTGTAAAACAAGTGATAATTGGTTACTATTCGGAGGCATCAATGGATTTAATATGTTCTCTCCATCAGAAATTTCATCTGATGCTTCTTCAAAAAATTTAGTGCTTACTTCTTTTAAGGTAAACAATAAGGACTATCCAAGTACAACTCGATCATTAGATTTAGCGCACAATGAAAACTTTATTTCATTCGAATTTAGTCTATTGGAATATTTTAAGAATGATAAAATTCAATATGCTTATAAATTGGAAGGTTTAGAAAAAGATTGGAATTATATAAAAAGTGCTCAAAAGGTATCCTATCCAGGTCTTAATCCGGGCACTTATACATTCAAAGTAAAGGCTGCAAGTCATAATGGTTTATGGTCTAAAAAGGAGATTTCTATGCCTTTATTTATATCCTATCCTTGGTGGAAGTCTTGGTGGTTTATACTCCTTTCTACGAGTCTTATTGTAGGTATGATTTATGCATTTTATAGAAATAAACAGAATCAAAAAGAGAAAATTATTGACCTCAGAAATCGAATCTCTAGAGATCTACATGATGAGATCGGATCTACTCTTTCAAGTATTTCATTATTTGGAACTGTGGCGCAAAAATTGGCAGTCACTGACACCGATGGTACTCAAGATATGCTCTCAAGGATCAATGATAGCACAACTCAAGTGATGGAATCCATGAATGATATTGTATGGGCGATCAACTCAGATAATGATAAAGTTGATAATCTTCTAATGAGAATGAGAGCCTACATTTCTGAGTTAAGCGATGCCTCAGAAGTGAAAGTTTCATTAGAAATAGATAAAGGCCTAAAAGGGACTATATTAAATATGGTACAAAGAAGAAATGTCTACTTAATCTTTAAAGAAGCGACTAACAATGCCTTCAAGTATTCTCAAGCAGCAGAAATTAAAGTCTCACTAATCCAAATTAAGAATAGGCTTCAGCTTTCAGTTATAGACAATGGAATAGGTTTCGATCAAAGCACAATGGAACAAAATTCTTCTTTAAGTGGCAATGGTTTGAAGAATATGGCGAATCGTGCTAAAGAACTAGGAGGAGTTTTAAATATCATTTCAGAAGAAAATCAAGACACCGAAATACGATTTACCTGGAATCCGAAAACCGAGCCGTCCATAAGTCAAAATAGATAAAATATGGGAACATATAAAATAGCAGTATTTGATGATAATATCGCCAGAAGAGAAGGTTTGCAACTATTGATTGATGCGATGGGCGAAATGCAATGTGTGGGTATATTCCCAGACTGTACAGATATCGTCCATCGGCTCAAATCCAACTTACCTGATGTCATCTTGATGGATATTAACATGCCAAATGTTCATGGCATTGAAGGTCTTAAACTGGTAAAGAAAGCATATCCTCATATCAAAGTAATCATGCAAACTATCTTCGAGGAGGAAGGTAAAATATTAGAAGCCATTAGCTCCGGAGCGGATGGATATATCATAAAGCAAAAGTCCCCTATGAAACTGATCGAAGGGATCAACGAAGTTATGGCAGGCGGTGCACCAATGACTCCTTCAGTAGCATTTAAAGTGCTCAAATTATTTAATACAACTCAAAAGATTTCCGTTACATCTAATATCGTACTTACTACCCGAGAAAAAGAGATTCTCAATCTATTGGTAGAAGGATACAGCTATAAAATGATAGCGGATAAGTGCTTTATCTCTTATGCCACAGTGAATAAGCACATCTCGAATATATATAGCAAACTTCAGGTTAATTCTGTGGCGGCAGCTGTTTCTAAGGCTTTGAGGGAGGGTTTGGTTTAAGTGCTATTTAGGTTTTTGAAAAAAAGGTCTATAAATTATAATAAGGTCAATTACTGAAAATAGTTATGATCTATATCCAAATCCAATTATTATAAATTCTACTTTTTAAAAGTAATTTCTTCCGAAATTGCTCCTCACTTGACATACTAAAATCAGTCTAAACATAAATCCACACGATTCATACATATAAAAAGTTCTATGGGGCAAACTGCCTCCATATTTGATTCATCATTAATCATTAAAACTTCTTAAAGCAATGAAAAAATTAATCATTCTTGCAATTGCAATCGTCATTTCTGTAAGCTCTTATGCTCAAAATTACAAATCTTCTGTGGGCTTACGCTTAGGATATCCTGTAGCAGGATCTTTTAAAACTTTTATTAGCGAGACTTCCGCTTTAGAGGGTATAGTTGGCTTTGGGAGTTATTCTTCTTATCTGACATACATCAATGTAAGGGCCAATTATTTAATCCACAGCGACATAGAATCAGTAGAAAACCTTCAGTGGTTCTATGGTGCAGGCGTAGGCGTATTCATTTGGTCTTATGATGATCTCTACTTCAGTGAAAGAAACAACAATATAGGGTTAGGAATAAGCGGAATTATAGGAGCCGAGTACACTTTCGAAGACCTACCATTAGCAGTAAGTGTGGATTGGGCACCTACATTTATAGTAAGTGGTGTTGGATCAGGTTTTGGTTCAGGGTATGGAGCATTTACTGTCAGATATATATTAGGCAGAGATTAGAAATACATAGACTGTAAACTAAAACCCATAAATAATGAAAACAATATACACTCTAGCAGCTTTTCTGCTTCTATCAATTACTGCGTACTCACAAAGTAATATCGTTGGTATTTGGAAATTGTCACCTTTAAAAATTCTAACCTTACAATCAGATGAATCCTTTACTCTAAAAAAAGGAGCATTCACTCATACCGGAAGTTATTATGTGGAGAATACTGCCACAAACCCTATCCTAGTCATGGAGTTTGAATCTAAAAGATTGGATTACGAGATAATATTTTCAGATGAAAAAAATCTACAGCTGAGAGATATCATAAATGATAAAATCCTAAATGCAAGACTCATCGAGTCAATAAAATCTATTGATAAAATAAAGCCTGAGGATTCTCCAAGCTTAGAATCAAAATCTGAAATAGCCTACGAAAGTAAGAAACTATATAAAACCCCAACGTCTCGGAATGGTTCTAAAGTGAGAGTATCTTTTTATGGAGGTGGTAGATTAAACAGTTTAAATCATGAAGAACTTCAAGATACTGCTATGGCTCTTTCTGATGCAGAAATGCATGTGCAATACAAACGCTTGGCAGGTTTCAATGCTGGATTAAAAATAGGCTACCGAATCATTGAAGGTCTATATGCAGGATCTGGAATTGGTATATCATCAAATGGATTTATTACCAATCAATCTCTGAAAACGAATAACCCTATTTACCAGTATGATTCAGAAATTACGCAATCTGCAAAATATACTATGTATGGCTTACAGATACCTGCATGGGTGAGCATCGCACCCTATGGAAGTGAAAAGGTATCACTTGATGTAGGTGGATTTCTAGGAATACCCCTAAAGCAAACATCTAAAGTAGTGGTGTCCGGATAAAAAAAATCAGGACGAAACAAAAAGCTTCGTCCCTAATGATTAATTTTGAATTACGAACAACAAAATTTAATCCTGAGCAAAAGTACACATTTTAGCGGACAGCCGATATTAGCACAACTACTAGAATTACTAGACAAGGGTAAAATAGCAAGTATAGTAAGTGATCAAAAAAGTGATC
>JBLHWH010000051.1:0-33660 GCA_047628935.1 Halioglobus sp.
TTTCTAATTGTTGATATCTTGTGTCGATCTTTAAAGCTTTTTATGAAAGCTCTATTTTACACTCCTTGTGTTGGTTAATCCAAATATAAGGTATTTTTTTAATATTTGAAAGTACCTGAGTAGTTACGTAAAATTTACTTTTAATTATTGTAATTTCTATTTTGAGCCAGGAGCGGAATTGATTATTGATGCACCAGAGTTAATATTGATGGTGGAAAATAATTTTCAAGGATGTACGGAAATGTGGAAAGGCATAACAGTTAATGGACAGAATCAAGGTGATCTTGCTTGGTTTGTAGGAGGATCAATAAGTGATGCATATGCAGGTATAGAAATTATGGATAATGCAAACATTTTTGCTTACGGAGTAAATTTCAATAAGAACTATATGGGTGTTTACTCTGCCCCTTCGAACACATTAAAAGCATATAAAGGTTTTCCATTCTTTGCATGTGAATTCACTTCAAATGGAACTATGCTGCCAAAATATCAAGGTCAACCAAGGTGGGAAACCTTAACTTTTGCCGGAGCAAACATTAATGACTTAGATCATTTTAGTATGTGGGGAATTAATGATTTTGTGACAGCGGAATTAAGAAGAAATGTCTTTGATGGAATCGCAAACGGTGTAATAAGTAATAATTGTAATATTAGCTTAGTCAGAAATGAATTTAAAAATATTAACAATGTGCCAGATGTTTTTGGAGATGAAGGAATAGCTGTCAATATTAGCTCAGATTTACCTATAGAGATTGATGCTAATCATTTTACAGATTGCCGTACTGGAATTATAGTAAGAAACTCTATGATTAGTGAATTAGACATAACTAACAACCGATATTTTAATACTGCTGATGCAAATAATATTGAACCGCTAACTATGTTGGTTTTGAGATGGACAGAAAATGGTAATATTAATATTGTAAATAACAAAGCTGAAAATGATAATTGTAAAGTTGGGATGACTCTTTGGCAAGTAAATAACTTTGAATCATTAAATATTGTTGATAATCGTAAGCATTCCTTAACCATGCTGGATGTGAATCCTTTACCAACCCAATATGCATTTATTACAGATAATTATCTATTTGGGACGGGGCAAACTAAGATTAGGTTAACAGAGTGTTCTAATTTATCTGTAGAAAGAAATAAGATAAATGTAGATAATCCTTTACCTGTCAGCGGATTTTCAATAAATCACACTACAAATTCACATTTCCGAGACAATGAGCTTTTTACTGGATATCCATATACTTCATTTAGTAGTGATCATTCTAATTTCAATCTGTACTGTTGTAATATACTGGATAAGCCATACAATGCTTTTAATTTTACTGGGCAATCCAATCCATCTATGCTTTCCACAAATACTTCGACTTTTGATGTGATTCCTAATTGGAGTACAAACGGTTGGGCTTTACGTCTGGATGATGCGCAGATCGGACCTCACGATAACACTGGTAATATTTGGAGTGGTACAGAACTAATTGCAGATATTCGTGCTGAGGACCCTGATGATTATGTTCAGATAGCGTTTAATTCTCGATTCAGAACCGATTTTGATGTTCCAGGATTGAAGCCGCAATATATAGTGCCAATTACCATTTCAAATGCTTGGTGGGTGAATCTTGATATAGCACCTCCGACTTGTGCTAGTAAGCCAGATTGTGAAGTTGTGCCGTATGAATTTACACCAACGACAAATTCTGATGATTGTGATGAATTTAGATCGTATGTTGAAGCATTACTAGGTCCAAAATTAGCTGGGGCATTCCAACATCAAAACGATTGGGCATTATATTATTTTGCTTTTAAGCATCTGAAAGGTATCCCATTGGATAAGTTTAGTGATTGTGCTTTCTTATTAGATTTCTTAGACGAGGTTGATGATAATGTGAAGCAGTTTTATGATGCTGATATTAGTGTCAGAAATATTAAAACTCCTACTGATGCCGAAAGAGGTCAAATCTCAAGTGCTGCAAAATTAATATCAGATGCAAGTGAGGACCTAGTAAGTATTCAAGTAGGTATATCTACTCCTGTTGATTATACTAATAATTCGACTGGAATATCATATAATCAGCAAATTATAAATGATAATGCAATTCTTATAAATCAAATAAAACAACAAATTGAAGGTCGAGTAAATAGTAAGAAAGCTCAAGCGCAAACTTTGCTCAATGCACTTGTTCCAATCCATGATTTTCAGCAAAAGATAATTGATGTTTGGAATGTAAAATTGATTTTATCTACTGAAGGAGTTAGTGGTGTTTCTTCAGATCAAAAAGATAACTTAATTGAAATAGCGAATAGCTGCAGTAAAGAAAATGGCCAAGCTTTATACGAGGCAAGAAGTCTATTGGAGTCTTACTATGGGATTAGCGTGTTTACTGAATCAGAAGATGCATGCTCTCAAAGTGATAACCGAAATGATGATGCTGAACTTGCTGATGTAGAAATTCATATTAGTCCTAATCCCTCGTCAGGTATATTTATGCTTGATGTAAATAACGAAAATTTAGAAATTGAAGGAATTAGAGTTATGAACCAATCAGGTAAATTGGTGAAAGAAATAAACAATTCAAAACAAATTGATCTTTCACAACATATGAATGGTATCTACTTTGTTGATTTCGTTTTCTCAGATGGGTCAAGACTCACGCAAAAAGTAATCTTAATAAAATAATCTATGATTCGTAGCTTCATAATCTATATTGTAGTAATAATAATGATGCATGGACTAAATGCCCAGAGGCAAGACCATATCTGGTTATTTGGATCAAGTGCGATTGATAATATTGATCCTCTGCAAACCTTAGATAGTCTCAATGGAGCTACGAATTTTGATTTTAATTTTGACCCACCAAAAATTCATTATGATAAAAATAGGATATGGGATATACGTACTACAAATGCATCAATATGTGATGAGAGTGGTCAATTATTACTATATACAAATGGTCAAGTGATATACAATGGAAATCATGACATAGTAGAGGATACTATAAATTACAATGCACAATGGGACAATTGGAATATTAATATTGGAGGAATAGTTATAAATGATGGTTTACCTACAATCCAGGGAGCAATAATCCTCTCCCTTCCTGATAGTGAAGATTTATTCTATATAGTTTATAGTTCTTTTACTTTGGAGGCATTAAATACGTTGGAGATGAAATACTCTATAGCGGAAAAAATAGAAGATGATTTCATATTACTGGAAAGAGATATTATTCTTTTTGAGGGCGACACATTAGGCAACGGTAACTTGAATGCTGTGAAACATGGAAATGGAAGAGACAGTTGGTTAATCTTTACTAATAGAGATCACTCTTGCTTTTATAAATATCTGCTGGATCCAGGTGGGCTTAGTTTTCGTGGAGAACAATGCTTTGGCAGCTCTTTTGATGGCGTTCAGGGACAATTATACTTTTCTAATGATGGATCAAAATTAGGGATGTGTTCCTTAGATAAATTTGGGACTGATGGAGCTGGGATATATATAGCGGATTTTGATAGAAATACAGGCTTAATATCAAATGTAGTTCAAGATAATATAGTAGGCACTTCATTTAGTCAAGGCGTTAGTTTTTCTCCAAATGGTAGATTTCTATATGCTACTGATAGCTGGCGAATATATCAGTATGATATGGAATCGGAAGATATTATTGAATCTAGAGAAACAGTAGCTATTGATGACGGTTATATTTATTATTACCCAACTGACCTTGATTCTGTTACTGCATTAGTTAGCCAATTTGGCTGGATGGCTTTAGCACCCGATGGCAAAATTTATATAAGCACAATCACAGGAAGTTCAAGAAGATTTCATAGGATCAATAATCCCAATTGGAAGGGAGACGCTTGTGATGTAGATCAACATAGTATAGTCATACCAACTTCTATAGGAAGAGGAGTACCCAATTTCCCCAACTTCCGCCTCGGCCCACTAGACGATAGCCCCGGCGATACCCTCGGTCTCAATAATCACCCTGTAGCAAAGTTCCGCTACGTCCAAGATACCCTAGAAGATCTCCGTGTCCACTTTTTTGATCTCAGTTACTTTGACCCACAAGATTATTTATGGGACTTCGGAGATGGCAATACATCTGACGAGCTAGAGCCCAATCATACCTATGCCGAGAAAGGTGTTTATGAAGTCTGCCTTACTGTTAGTAATATCTATGATACGAGTACGAGCTGTAAGACGATCATGTTGGGGACTACATCTACGATAGATAAAGAGCTAGCAGTCGATGTGAGCATCTATCCCAATCCTACCTCAGATTATCTGACGATTAATTTTCATAATTATATAGCGTTGGATGGGATGGTTCGGTTTTATGATGTTTCGGGTAGGGAGGTGAAGTCTGTGGTTTTGGAAAGGGCGAGTACGATATTGGATTTGCAAGATCTTCCGTCAGGTGCGTATGTGTATAAGGTGTATGATGAAGGAGATGAGCTTTATACTGGGCAGGTGGTTGTGGTTAAGTAAAGATAGTGGGGATCGAGGTTACAAACCTCGACCAACGGGTATTGGATTTGAAGGATCTTCCGTCAGGTGTTTATGTTTATAAGGTGTTTGATGGGAGAGATGAGCTTTATACTGGGCAGGTGGTTGTGGTTAAGTAATGATAGTGGAGATCGAGGTTTGTAACCCAATGTCATTAAGTTAAGCTACATAGGTTTATAATTTGTTGATTTTCTGCGCTTAACAGATTTGATGCGGTAAAATTTTCTATTTGGTCGTATACATAGTGTTGCCGTTAGTAGCAATTTATCCATTGCATCTAAAACGTTTTGCTTCATTCTTTTTATAAAAATAGAAATTAAATTAGTTTTTATTTCTCTCAAAGCTGATGTTCTATTGAGCTGTTGATCATATTTGAGCCTTTTCTTTTTAACTGAATTCTCTGTTTTTATTTTTTCAGCTATAGGAAAAGTGAGAGCCGCTGATAAAACCATCATGAATATTTTGGCTTGAAAGTCCTGTTCTATTCCGTTAGCCGTTCTGCATGAAAACGATTCTAGGGCAGCTCGCTGCTTAAGCATTTTATAAGTTATTTCAACTGGCCATTTCTGGAAATATAGTTTTTTGAAGACCTTATGAGGAAATTTCTTATCATCAAAAGATTTGTTGCAAGATTCTATCCGCTAGGATCAGATCAGCTTGATGGAATTTAGTAAGATGTAGTTCGAATAATGACCTTTCACTTACCCTGTATGCATCTATTTGTGCATCAATTACTGCTTCGTTCAAGACATCATAAAGTATCGACGCTCTTGATAAACTATTGGGTGAACCTTGTTTATCAATATAGTCTTCACTGCCAAATTTGTCAATAATACACTTTGAAAAAGGTAAACTTACCACTGTGCCATCAACGGCTAATACCCTATATCCTTCCCATTTATTATAAATTGTCGACTTATAGAAAGTAGAAACAGCAACTTCTTGAAGTCTAATAAAAGCATTTGGAGATAGCTTAGCTCTGGCTTGAGTGAATGCACTAGTGGAAGCAAATTTAGTATTGAAATCACCGCCTGTAACATACCCTGTAACATACTTGTTGAACTTATTAAGCTCATCTTGATAAGTAGATGTTAAAGACATGACCATAGTTATAACACCTCGCAACGAAAACTTTCTTAATCTAGAGAATAATTTTTTATAGCCGTTTCTTCTGCAAGTGGCTTCAAATTTTTCTTTTGAGAACTCATCATCTATGTTATTTAAAATGGAAAGTCTATAAATTTACTTCAACATTCAATATTAACCAATAAGAGATGATATCTTTTTGATAGTCGTTTTCCACTAACTTAATGACATTGGGTTACAAACCTCGCCCATAGTGGGTGTTATGGGCCGCTTGCTACTTATGATGTTGACAACAAAACTAAATATCTCGATAACGAAAAATTTCTAAGTCATTTTATTGGCACAGGGTTGTTCACGGGGCTTTAGTATCGTTTTTTTGGGCCGCTTGCTATTAATGACGTTGATAACGAGACTAAAGATCTCGTTAACGTTTATTTTAGAACGTTAACAAGCTGTTAGAATAAATGTACTAAAAATGTAACATCTTTGAGATATATTATTTATTCAATTTTACACTAAAAGTAAATCAAACTAGTCTTAGCACTGATATTAATGTTCATACATCAGTTATTATATTTAGGAGGCCATAAAAAGCTGAATAATTGATGAAATATCTCTGTTTTTAGAAACTTGACAACAAATAGTATTTTAGTGTAATAAATTACTCAATGATTATCAGTATCATTACACATTATTAGTCATAATTATATGACTAAGCTTGCTATTAATAGTAGGTATATAAATTAAAGACGTATCTTTGCGTCGTTTTTTGAAGAAGTAAATAAAAAGGTAAGCATGCAAAGTAAAGGAATATTGAAGTTTTTCTTAGTACTCTTAGCAGTTGTGAGTGCACTACAGATAGTGTACTTTTTTCCAACTAATAAGGTAGAAAATAACGCTGCGACATATGCGGATGCTAGAGCAGCAATGGTCGGAGAGAAAAGTCAATCGGTAGAAAGAAAAATAGCGAAGGCTCATTTTCTAGACTCAATGTCTAGTGAAACTATCTTTTCAATCCCAGGTATTAGTTCATTCACATATAATGATCTTAAAGGCAAGCAATTAGGTCTTGGTCTTGATTTGAAAGGTGGAATGAGTGCAGTACTTCAGGTGGATTTGAAAGAATTGTTGAAGTCATTAGCGGGGGCAAAAAAGAAAGATGTACAGTTCGTGCAGGCGCTAGATAAAGCGACTAAAGATCTTGAGAAAAGCCAGTCGGATTATATTACTCTATTTGCAGATGCATACAAACAAGTAGCTCCAAATAAAAAATTAGGAAAGATTTTCCAAAGAAGCGAAGCTCTTGGTGATATCAATCTTGAGACCTCAGATGGTGAAGTAATTAAAATGCTAAGAACTAAAGCTGATGAAACAGTTGATCTTACATTTAAGATGCTTAAAGAAAGGATTGACAGAATAGGTGTCATCCAGCCAAATATTTCATTAGATGCAGGTAGAGATCTTATCTTGGTAGAAATGCCAGGTGTAGATAATCCTCAGAGAATGAGAGAAATCTTAGTTGGTGCAGCTAATCTTGAATTTTGGAATACATACAGGTTCTCTGATCCAGGTGTAGCGGGAATGTTTCAAGCAGCTGATAAGAAGATCGCAGCATCAAGAGGAGAAGAAGTTGCTGCGGCAATGGATACGAGTTATAACTATATGTACGATGAAGATGGAAATACTACAGACTCAACTGAAGTCATCACACCATCAAATGATATATTCAACGCTTCAGGTCCACTATTAAGTAAATTGAAGTTAAATGGTTCTAATGGATTTAGTCTTTACGGTACCGTTATGGGTCTTGTTGATAAGAACAAGAGAGTTTCTACAATGGAACTTCTAAATTCTCAGGAAGTAAAATCTATTTTCCCTAAAAACTCAAAGTTTTTATATTCATATAAGCCATACAAAAATCCAGAAGGGGAATTGACTAAGCAGTATGAAGTTTATTTGATCAAGACTCAAAATGGAACAGAAAAAGCGCCTCTAGAAGGTGATGTTGTTGTTGAGGCATCTCAGCAAATAGATCCTTCCTCAGGAGAACCTGAAGTATCACTTACTATGAATAGTAAAGGTGCTAAGGTATGGGCTAAGATGACAAAGGAAGCATATAATAATGGGGGTAGAGAGATTGCAATATCTTTAGATAACTTAGTTGTATCTGCGCCAGGTGTAAATAATGGAGCAATTACAGGAGGAAGATCTTCTATCTCTGGTAGTTTCAATATTCAAGAAGCATTGGATTTTGCAAATGTTCTTGAAGTAGGTAAGTTGCCTGCAAATACAAAAATCATACAAGAATCTGTAGTAGGACCTTCTTTAGGTGCTAAAAATATTGCAAGTAGTAGAAACTCATTATTAATTGGTTTTGCGCTACTTTTATTATTCATGTTATTCTACTATGGTGGTGGTGGTATCGTATCAATCATTGCATTGTTTACAAATATCTTCTTCATATTTGGTACGCTTTCATCATTTGGTACAGTATTGACACTTCCTGGTATTGCAGGTATCGTACTTACTATTGGTATGGCGGTAGATGCTAACGTTATCATATTTGAACGTATAAGAGAAGAGCTCAGAGCTGGTAAGTCAAATTTGGCAGCCATTACTGATGGTTTTAAAGCTTCTTATTCAGCCATCATTGATGCCAACGTAACTACTTTATTAGTAGCTGCAGTATTGGCTTATTTCGGTTTAGGTCCAATAAAAGGATTTGCCGTTGTATTGATCATTGGTGTTATCTCTTCAATGTTGACAGCTGTATTGTTCGGTAAGTTGATGATTGATAGTTACACATCTAAGAATAGAGAGATCAGTTTTTGGACAGGATGGTCTAAGAATATGTTCGCTAATTTGAGCATCGATTGGATGGGTAAGAGAAAGATTGCTTATATCATTTCTACAGTGGTAATCGTCGCTGGTTTAGCTTCTATTTTTACAAGAGGATTTAACTTAGGTGTTGATTTTAAAGGTGGATATTCTTATGATATAAGTTTTGACAAGGCTATTGATCAAGAAGAAATTAAAGTGGCCTTGACTTCTGTATTTGGTTCAGCGCCTGTTGTAAAAACTGTTGATTCTGATAATACATACCAAATAACAACAGCATACTTAATAGATGATAATACTGAAGGTAACGATAAAAAAGTGACTGAGACTTTATATAATGGTATAAAGGGGATGGGTGCAAACACAGTTTCTTACGAACAGTTTATTGATTCTGATTTAAGATTAGGAACCCATATTGTAAGTAGTTCTAAAGTAGGACCTACGATTGCAGATGATATTTCTAAGAGCTCATTCTATGCAGGGATATTTGCATTGATTTTGATTTTCTTATACATCTTTATTAGATTTAGCAAGTGGCAATATTCTATGGGTGCCGTTGCAGCCTTATTTCACGATACATTGATTGTATTAGGATTGTTTTCATTATTGAAAGACGTTATGCCATTCTCATTAGAGATTGATCAAGCATTCATTGCAGCGATCTTGACAGTTATTGGTTATTCGATAAATGATACAGTGGTCGTATTTGATAGAATCAGAGAATACCTTGGTATCTATACGAACAAGAGTAAAGATGATGTTATCAATGCAGCATTGAACAGTACATTCTCAAGAACGATTATTACGTCATTTACAACTTTATTAGTTGTAGGTACATTATTGATCTTCGGTGGAGGAAGTATTAAAGGATTTGCATTTGCACTATTGATCGGTGTATTAGTAGGTACTTATTCTTCTATCTTTGTAGCAACACCAATTGTAAGAGATTTATCTAGCGACCTTAAAGGTACAATTAGAGCAAATAATTCTAGTGGTGCAAAAGGTAGTAAGAGTTTCGGTAGAGCAGCAGCAAAAGCAGCGGCAGAAGCAACACCACCTACTGAATAAATATGAAAATAAGCTAGGAAACTAGTTGTTAAATATAATGCCTCGCTCCTTAATTGAAGTGAGGCATTTTTATTTTGCCAATGACAACAGAATTGGTAGTGATTTTCTATGAGAAATAATTATTGCCCTGTCACTGAAATGCAGATGCTGAAGCGCATACCGTAGATACAAATTCAGAAACTGACAGTTCTGAAGCTAGTACGTTAGCTTTTAGATCTGCAAAGTCTGTATCATTGATCAATTCATGATGAACTGCAAGAATAGAGGCTTGCCAGATTAATTCTTCAGAAGGGACTCCATAATCTAAGTATTTTCTTAAAAGTGTTTATATGTGTCCCGAACCATTTTATAGTTTATCGGGTGGAATAGAAATTGATCTTAGAAGATAGGTCGTTTAACTTGAAGAATGATTAACCATTTAGATAGTCTATTGGCATACTTAGATTTCTATATAGTCTGAATGATTGGGCATCTTACTATCCAATATTCTTGGATGGACACCAAATGAGAAATTGAGAACCAGATTTGGACCTTTGAAGTATTTATCAAAAATATTTCTATGAATTAAATCGTATTCGATATATCCAACAGCCCAATTATACTCATCTTTACCATTTATATTAAATCCATGACATAAAACAACTGGTGTGTTTTACTCCACTTCTTGATCATCATATTTATTTAGTTGATAACCATCGTATTTTCCTTTTATTCCTAAAGTAGTTAGATCCCCGTTAATAACAAATAGTGCACTATCAATACGCATCATTTTAGCTGTCTTGTTGTCCTTTAGGATACTTGTTTGTGTAATTATTGGACCACTTTGCCCAATAGTCTATTTGACATAAACTCCCACATTGAAGGTTAGAATTGTTATGGATTCTATGAGAGTAGTATTCAGTATTGAAAATATTTATACTTTTTTCGTCTTTTCGATCTATAATAATAACCTTAGTTATCTGTGAAAATATGAAACTACTATGAGAGTATATATATATATTCATCTCCTAATTGTGATGCTAGACATGATTTTATAGAAGACAGAGAAATCATGTTTACCCCAGCTACTGCAAGGGGGTTTTATCCTACTGAGATTGATCTGTTTGAAGTGTTTATAGTATACGTTCCTTTAGGCAGCAGAGGTTTGTTATATCGATTCTTTTTTTTGTTTGTGAAGAATTACAAGAGGATAAAATAATTAAAAGCAAATAATAACAATTGATCTCATCGTATTGGTTATTAGTGGATCAATATCATAAACTTAATGTACACTATCCTAACATTTACTAAAGAGACGGTTAAAACTTTATTTAATCATCACTCCACATACAAAACCAACCCTTTTAGGTAATTACCCTCTGGATGATAGATATTAATTGGATGGTCAGGCCCTTGTGTCAGATGATGGACTATCCTGATACTTCTACCTGACTCAATAGCTGCAGATCTTATTGTATTATAGAACAATTCTGGACCTACTACTTGACTACAAGAGAACGTAAATAAATATCCTCCACGATTCACCTTTTTTAGAGCCATGATATTCAATCTTTTATAGGCTTGAACAGCATTGTGTCGCTTCTTTACACTCTTTGCAAATGCAGGTGGGTCGATGATCACTACATCGTGTTTTGGTATTTCTTTATCCTCTAATACATGCATTACATTGACATCATCCATTTTATGGATATCTTCAAAGCCATTGATAGCATGATTCTTGGCTACCATCTCCATAGCGGGTTTACTCACATCTAGAGAGTATACAGATGATGCACCTTTAGCAAGCGCATACATAGAAAACCCTCCAGTATAGCAGAAACAATTTAAGACTGATTTACCTTTTGAGAATTCACCCAACATTCTTCGATTTTCCCTTTGATCTAAGAAGAAACCAGTCTTTTGGCCTTCCTCCCAGTTAATAGCGAACTTTACACCATTCTCTAAGATCTCTGTAGATGATGGCTTTCCTTTTGCGTAGTAGTCTTCCTCATATTCTGTAAAAGAAGAGGGGAGAGAACTCTTTGATTTTACATAGATACAATCCAATTTACCACCGAAAGCAAAGTCAAGCGCTGAGGTAATATATCGTACATCTCTGTAGCATCCAATTGAGTGACATTGAACTACGGCATTGTTATTATAGATGTCAATGATCAAACCAGATACATTATCGCCTTCCCCATGGATAAATCGAAATGCATTAGTGGTAGGATCATCAATCAATCCAATCGACTTGCGATAATCATAAGCTGTCTGCATCTTCTTATTCCAGAATCCTTGATCGATATTTACATCTTCGAAAGATAGAATCCGTAACATGATACTCCCATCATGATAATGCCCAGTCACCAAGTGATGTCCTTGCTGGTTCACTAACCTGACTACTTGCCCATCTACTAACCCTTCAGGTTTATTGAAAATAGCACCACTAAAGATCCATGGATGTCTTCTATTAATAGCTTCTTCTTTTCCTTTTCTAAGTGTAAGAGTTGGGTAATTTTTTTTCATGGGGCGAAGATGAGGAAAATAATGGAAAAGGATAATTATAAATATCAACTTTACTAATCCGATTAACTCATAAGTCTTTTGTTACCTAACAAAGGACTATACATTATACGAGTGTCTGACAATGGACAATTAATCGGTACACCAAAAGTTCTAAATTTGTAAGTTGCAATTAAATATGAAACACATTTTAGTTTTTGCCATATCTATATTTGCTATTTGTTTATCAGCACAAAATACATTTTTGAATGTATATGATGATGTTGATGATGAAGGGAATTCTCAACATACTGTTGATGTTTTTCGATTAAAAAATCGGATGATGGTAATTTCTTTGGTGTAGGGAGCTGGTTTGATGCTACAAAAGTGAATTTCGATTTTGTGCTTAATGATATTCCTTTTATATTCAAAATGAATACGGATGGAGAAATGATCTGGAGAAAGACCATAGTGAAAAAGGACACGTCATTGTGGGACAAAGCAGTATTGGGCTTCTTCTTTGATGTGGAAGAATTATCAAATGGTGACCTTTTCGCTGTGGGCATGTGGTTAGAGAACCCATTTGTAGACACTTTAATTAACCCAAATAAGAGATTAGTAGTTAGGTTAGATAGTGAAGGTTGTGTGTTGGATCAATGTGGAGAGTATTTTACGTTTACGGATGTGGAGGATATTTTGCTGGCTGAAAACATCAATATTTATCCAAATTCTGTATCTCATATGGCACTACATGTGAATGGACTGATGGCGTCATCTCAATATGGTTATTCAATATTTAATAAAAGTGGCGCTCGATTTCTGAAAGGTGAGATCAGTGCAAATATGAATAAACTAGATGTTGAAAATCTCACTATTGGAATCTATTATTTACGGATTCATGATGACACATACAGATTTAAAACATTGAAATTTATTAAAATTTAGTGTGTAAACAAAAATCATGATTTGACAATTGGTTTATTTTCCATTCGCCATGTAAATCCAATCAATATGATGGAAAGAATACATGAAGCAATTAATAAATAGAATCCTCCGTCCCATCCATGAAAATCAACAATGTAACCCATCGCTGCATTTGCCGTAAGAGCTCCTCCAAGATAACCAAACAGGCCCGTAAATCCTGCTGCTGTTCCGGCTGCCGCTTTTGGCACAAGATCCAAAGCATGAACACCAATTAACATCACAGGACCATATATTAAAAATCCAATTGCAATCAATGCTAGATTATCAACTAACGGATTTCCAGCGGGGTTTTTCCAATAAATAATTACTGATATTAAGACCAAAATCATATATATGATGCTGACTGGAGCTCGCTTTCCTTTAAACCATCTATCACTTAAATATCCAGCCAATAATGTTCCAGGTATTCCTGCCCATTCGTAAAGGAAATAAGCCCAACTCGTTTCACTAAGAGAAAATTGTTTCTCTTCGGATAAGTATGTTGGTGCCCAATCCAAAACACCATATCGTACTAAGTATACGAACGCATTGGCTATGGCTATGAACCATAATAATTTGTTTTTGAAAATATATTTAGTGAATATTTCCTTGGCAGCAATAGGTTCGCTATGCTCGTCTGCAGAATACATTTCTGGATAATCATTTTTAAAATCTTCTATAGCGGGTAGTCCAACTGATTTTGGCCTATCTCTCAATGTTAGATAAATAAAACCAGCAATAAATAAAGCGATAATTCCAGGCAAATAGAATTTTGCATGCCAATCATTAAACCAAGAAACGCCTAGAATGGCCAATGGGCCAATCAATCCACCACCAATATTATGTGCTATATTCCATAGTGACATCTTGGTGCCTCGCTCCTTAATTGAAAACCAGTGCACCATTATACGTCCACTAGGTGGCCAGCCCATTCCTTGAAACCATCCGTTAAAAAGAAGTAATATGAACATTACTGTTATAGAGGAAGTCGCGAAAGGAAATAAACCCATTGATATCATAATAATACCAGACATGGCAAGTCCTATAGGCATAAATTTACGGGCATCACTACGATCGGAAACATTTCCCATTAAAAATTTACTTAATCCATACGCAATAGAAACTCCAGAAAGTGCCAATCCAAGTTGACCTTTGGTGAAGCCCTCTTGAATTAAATCAGGTATCACGAGTGCGAAGTTTTTTCTTACTAAGTAATATCCTGCATATCCAATGAAAATTCCCCAAAAAACTTGTAACCTCAATTTTTTATACGTCTCATCTATTTTGTCTTTGTGGATCGGCGTTTTATCAGCGGGTGGGATTAAAAACATAAATTGTATTTTTATTTCTAAAGTTACACTTTAATTCTTCTGAGAAACAGTTTTATTAAAATCTAATTCTATTCTGAATTATACAAATGTATGTTATACCTACATCTGATCGAAATTCACTGATTTTTTGTTGAAGTCAGATGATTGGGTACTGTTTTTTGTGAAAGTTAGATAACTTATTCTCGCATATATTTTGTCAATTGATATTTTCTATTTCGTGACAAGTACTCGCCATAGCTATGCTTTGGAAATTGTAAATGATGCAGGGGTGGGTGATTGCTTCGTATTCGCCGTTAATCAAATATTTCGATAAGAAATGGTATGACTAAATACTGTAAGACATTATGGGTACTATGTATTAGTATAACCTTGCCAGTTTTTTGCATTTATTTCTAAGTTTGTAATAATTTATTTGACCTATTGACTCTACAGGCGATTGTTAATAAGGTAAATTGTAATGCCGAAATATAATAATGTATTGAGAGTTTCTTGTATTAGAATAATGAATATATTATTGTGTAATTTCACATGACATAGTATATAAACTTTTGATAACTGCAGTTTTAGTAAATCGCAAGATACTATGATTAGGAAATTTAATTTTCTTCTTCTGTCCTATTTCCAGTATTCTGTATGTCTAAATAGGGATGCAAGAAATATTTATAACCCGTTGAAAACAAATTCATTAAAACTAAATATGTCCTTTTAAAAATGTACCTTTGCGGCAAAATTAGAATACTTGGATACATTTAAAGAATTAGGCCTTTCCGAAGAGATACTTAAAGCATTGGGAGAAATAGGTTTTGAAACTCCGACGGAGATTCAAAAAAGTGCAATTGGTCAATTGCTAGAGAATGAGAGAGACCTGATGGGTTTAGCTCAGACAGGTACAGGGAAAACGGCTGCGTTCGGTCTACCGCTATTGGATTTGATGGATGATACTGCAAAGTACACTCAGGCCATCATTTTAGCGCCAACAAGGGAGCTGGTACAGCAGATTGCTGTAGAGATGAAGAATTTTTCGAAGTACAAAAACAAACTAAATATCTCAACAGTCTACGGTGGTACGGCGATTATGAATCAGATCAAAGAGATCAAGAAGTACACACCTCACATTATCATTGCCACTCCGGGAAGATTGATAGATCTAATCGGTAGGAGAGTAGTCAAACTGACAGATATCAATTATCTGATCCTTGATGAAGCAGATGAGATGTTGAATATGGGATTCCAAGAAGATATCGATAAGATATTGTTAGGAACAAACCCAGACAAGAAGACATGGTTGTTCTCGGCTACCATGCCAAAGGAGATCAGACATATTGTTAATACATATATGGATGATCCGATCGAAGTGAAAGTCGATCAGAAAAACGTAATAAATCAAAACATATCTCATAAGTACGTTTTGGTCAACAGAAGAGATAAAGCGGAGGCTGTAAAAAGAGTTTTGGATTATATCCCAGAATTTTATGGTGTTATCTTTTGTCGTACTAAAATGGATACACAAGATTTAGCAGACGAGTTATCCAGAGATGGATATAGAGCGGAAGCTATACATGGTGATCTATCACAAGGTCAGAGAGATAAGGTGATGAAGAAATTCAGAGCCGGTGGTTGTAATATTATGGTTGCTACCGATGTAGCGGCAAGAGGTATCGATGTGAATAATCTAACACACGTTATCCATTATACACTTCCTGATTCACCTGCATATTATACTCACAGATCTGGGCGTACGGCTAGAGCTGGTAAAACGGGTACTTCACTGACGATCCTTATCCCAAAAGATAAGAGTAAGATGAAGCAGATCTCTCGTGCATTAAGCATTGACTTTGAAAAAATTCTACTTCCTAAATATGCAGAACTTCTTGACAAGCGAGTTGAGAAATGGACTGAGAAGCTTATGGAAGCGGATGAAAACGATATTCCAAAAGAGACTTTGGATAAAGTATTGGAACAACTTTCTGGGATTGAAAAAGACGAGTTAGTAGCAAAGCTATTATCTCAACAGCTTAGGAAAATAAAAAAGAAGACAAACATCCAAGACGACCTTAACCTAGAAGAGTTTGGTCGTGATGGTGGCGGTGGTAGAGATCGTGATAGAGACAGAGGCCGAAGCCGTGACCGTGATAGCGGCAGAAGTCGTGATCGTGATAGTGGCAGAAGTCGTGATAGAGATAGTGGCAGAAGTCGTGATAGAGATAGTGGCAGAAGTCGTGATGGAGACAAGGACAGAGACAGAGGTCGAAGCCGTGATGTAGATAGAGATAGAGGTGATCGTAAGCGTGAATCTAAGTCAGACGGAAGAAGAGATAGAGATAAAAGGCGAGACGAGGATAGAAGTGGAAGAAGATCTGAGAATAGAGGAGATAGAAAAGACAATAGAGATCGTGAAGATAGAGGAGAAAGACGTGATCGTAGCAGTGATAGGAGTGATAGACCTGAAAGAGGCGATCGTATCGAAAGAAGATCTGCTGAAAGAGGTGGTCAAAGAGAAGAGCGCTCATCAAATAGCGGTGGTAAGCAAACAAAAATGTTTATCAATATAGGAAAAGTAGATAAAATGAATGCTGGAGATCTACTAGATTTTATTAGTAAGAATGGAAATGTAAAAAGAAAGGCTATTGGTGATATCAATATGTCAAAAATGCATACGACTTTCGAAATTGATAAATCAGAAGCTAGATCAGTAAGTAAATATTTCAAAAACATAGATTTTAACGGCAGAGATATTAGATGTAATGAAGATTAGGTGTCAATGTCCGAATGATTCTTAGGAAATGGGTTATTCGAGACTTGTAATTTTGTGACAGTATACCATTCACAACGACGAGTAAAAATATAATCTTTCAATTATCAAAATCATCCTCTTCTACGGGTGCTAATCATAGTGCATCCTGCAGGGCTAGATCTAAAAAATATTTTTTTGCTAAAATAAGTGTTGCTGTAGATTAATCTGATGAAAGTGTTTATTTGCTAGAATTGATTAAAGATATGGGGTGCAAAGTTGAGGTAAATGAACTTAATTATTTGACAGACGAAGAAAAGGAGATAACAAAGATTTTGGCTAAGGCAAGCGCTACAGCTTACCAATAAAAAGTATAAACAGTAATAGAATAAAGATTACTCAGGTGAGGGATCTAATTATTAAATAAAAAATGAATTTTTAATATAAATAAGTATGGAATATAAGATTTAGGTGCGATATTTTAATTCATTGCCCTCATTCAATCATTCAATCATTCCATCATTCAACATTTAAAAAGCATGCAAGTAAGAAACATAGCCATCATCGCCCACGTAGATCACGGGAAAACCACATTGGTAGATAAGTTTATCGATCAATGTCAAGCAATGGACGAGAGAGCTACTAGACAAGAAGCTCACCTTGACAACAACGATCTTGAAAGAGAAAGAGGTATCACAATTTTGAGTAAGAATGTATCTGTCACATATAAAGATACTAAGATCAATATTATAGATACTCCTGGTCACGCCGATTTTGGTGGTGAAGTAGAGCGTGTATTGAAGATGGCTGATGGTGTATTGATATTGGTAGATGCATTCGAAGGGCCTATGCCGCAGACTAGATTTGTAATGTCAAAAGCACTAGCATTGGGTCTTAAGCCAATATTAGTTGTAAATAAAGTTGATAAAGAAAACTGTAGACCAGAAGAGGTACAGAGTGATGTATTTGATTTGATGTTTAACTTAGGTGGAACAGAAGATCAATTGGATTTCGTTACTCTATTTGGTTCTTCTAAGTTTGGTTGGATGAGTTTCGACCCTGAAAAAAAGACTGATAATATCATTCCTCTTTTGGATGCTATTTTAGATCATATACCCCAAGGACCTTATGTTGAAGGCCCAGTCCAGATGCAGATAACTTCTCTAGATTTCTCTAAATTTACGGGTAGGATTGCTATCGGACGTATCGCAAGAGGTACTATATTAGAGAATACAGATTTTATGCTCATGCAAGCTGACGGTGTTCAGAAGAAAGTGAGAGTTAAAGAAGTACATGTTTTTGAAGGTCTTGTTAAAACGAAAGTTTCTGAAGCTAAATGTGGTGATATTTGTGCCTTGATCGGTATCGAAGGATTTGATATTGGAGATACAGTAGCCGATCTAGAGCAGCCAGAAGCACTACCAAGAATTAAAGTAGATGAGCCTACGATGAGTATGTTGTTTACAATTAATAATTCTCCATTTTTTGGGAAAGAAGGAAAGTTCGTAACATCAAGACACCTTAGAGATAGACTTCATGCAGAGTTAGAAAAGAATCTAGCACTGCAAGTACATGAAACGGATACGGAAGATAAGTTCATTGTATTTGGTAGAGGTGTACTTCACCTTTCTGTATTGATAGAAACAATGAGAAGAGAAGGTTATGAATTACAAGTAGGTAAGCCGCAAGTAATCATAAAAGAAGTTGATGGTATTAGATGTGAGCCAGTAGAGCTTATGGTAATTGATGTACCAGAAATATCTTCAGGTAAAGTGATCGAATTAGTTACCATGAGAAAAGGTATGCTTACGATAATGGAGCCCAAAGGTGATGTTCAGCATTTAGAGTTTGAGATCCCATCAAGAGGTATCATCGGACTTAGAAATAATGTATTAACTGCATCAGCTGGTGAAGCTATCATGACACATAGATTCTTAGAATATGCTGCGCATAAAGGTGAAATTCCAGCAAGATTGAAAGGATCACTTGTATCTATGGAAAAAGGAGCTTGTACTGCTTTTGCTATCGATAGATTACAAGATAGAGGTAAGTTCTTTATCGATCCGGGAGATGAGATTTATGTAGGTCAAGTAGTAGGTGAAAATAGTAGAGATAATGATTTGGAAGTCAACTTGGTAAAAGGTAAGAAACTTTCAAACATGAGATCTTCTGGGGCGGATGATGCATCTAAGATATTTCCTAAAATTAAGTTCTCTCTAGAGGAGGCAATGGAATATATAAGAGAAGATGAGTACCTAGAGGTAACTCCATTGAGCCTTAGAATGAGAAAGATAAGTTACAAAAAGTAAGTATAGTCTTGACGTTAGATTATACTGCTAGCTGACAATATACAAATACAGTGCACATCTTACTTATCGTATGGTGTGCACTTTTTTTATTAAATTGAAACTATTATGAAACGAAAATACGCTCCGTACATCTCAATTTTAATTGGAATCCTTGTGATTGGATTATACTTGTATAGCACATATTCACATAATGAATACATTAGGAATGAGCAACAAAGGATAATACAGGAGCGTAATGAAGCACGTGAAATTAAGAAGAATATTGAAGAGCAGTAGTATTTATTGTTTTCATATGTTTGAGGCGGAGACAAGATTATCAGCTCTGCGTTTTTATTTTATTATTTAAATAATAAAACTATATTTTAAAGAAATTTGAAAATATGGTTATCGTTTCACCAATTCAAAATCCAAGCAAATATTAAAGGCGCCACAATTGTTGCATCACTTTCAATAATAAATTTGGGTGTATCGACTGTTAACTTTCCCCAAGTTATTTTTTCATTAGGTACTGCACCAGAGTAAGATCCGTAGCTTGTCGTACTGTCACTTATTTGGCAGAAGTATGACCACATAGGAGCATCTTCAATTTCAAGATCTTGATGTAACATTGGTACAACGCATATTGGAAAATCACCGGCTATTCCACCACCTATCTGGAAGAAACCAACTCCTTTATCCGAAGCATTGTCTTGATACCATTGAGAGAGATACATCATATACTCAATTCCACTCTTCATTGTGGAAGGTCTCATATCTCCTTGAATACAATATGATGCAAAGAAATTTCCACATGTACTATCCTCCCATCCCGGAACTATTATTGGAATATTTTTTTTAGCGGCGGCAAGCAACCAACTGTTCTTAGGATCTATTTGATATTTACCTTCTAATTCACCACTGAGTAGAATTTTGTAGAAGTATTCGTATGGGAAATATCTCTCTCCATTGTCGTCAGCATCTTTCCATACTTTATAAAGGTGATCTTCGATCCTTCTCATTGCTTCCATTTCAGGAATACAGGTGTCAGTTACACGATTATAATGATTATCTAAAAGGTCTTGTTCTTCTTCTGGTGAAAGATCTCGATAGTTTGGAATTCTCTTGTAATGATTATGTGCAACGAGATTAAATACATCTTCTTCTAGATTTGCTCCAGTGCATGTAATTATATGAACCTTGTCTTGTCTAATCATTTCTGCAAGTGACAGTCCTAACTCAGCTGTGCTCATCGCACCAGCTAAGGTAATCATCATCTTATGTCCATTTTCCAATTGAGTTTCATATCCTTTTGCGGCATCTACTAGTGAAGCTGCGTTAAAATGACGGAAATGGTGTTCTATAAAGTTAGATATTGGTCCTTTAGTCATAATATTAATATTCTGTGTGTTTTTTAAAATTGCAAAGAATGGTTTTCCACCATAAAGCTTGTGTTTTAGTCGAATTCTGATTTTCTACTTCTATTTTTTGTGTGATTATTACCTTATTCTCTATTTCTAGAAAAAAAGTTTCAACCTTTCTATTATCTTCCATCAAGAAAGAAATCTTTTTGTGTTTATCTATTTCTGTATAGATTCCTTTAAAATTAAAAGAGGCTTTTTTGTCATTGGACATCAAAGAGTAAATAAACGATTCTCCTATCTTTAATTGATTGTTTGATTCATAGGTATGCCAATCCTTATGACCACTATACCACTGATTAATATCATTTGGATTATTCCATACTTCCCATACTTTAGCAAGCCTGATGCTAATAGAGATTTCTATAACGATCATTATTTTATTATTTGGTCTATAACAACATGGATGACTTCAAATAAGATGAGCAAAATAATAATCCATTCTAAGTTACTACTATGCTGATGCATATTCATATCCTTGAATAGATCCAGATTTTCTTGAATGATATTTAATTGTTCTTTAATAGCATTATATCTGTATTTGATTTCTAATTCATCATTGAGATGAGTATCAACCTTATTGATTTCTGCATTTTCATAAGCTAGCATTGGAGTATCAAATACATAAAGATTTTCAGAAATCTTATTCTTGATATTCAATGTTGAGCCTATATACTTCATCAATTTCTTACGTTTCAGTGATACTGTTCCTTTATGTTCTAGCTCATTGGTGTGTTGCCTCGTATTCTCCAGTAAATTATCAGATAAGGATTGATAATGAAATAAAGCCGCAGATTGAGCTAAATTGAGACAAATAATATGAGCAACTTCCACTGTAAGTTTGTCTATATTTATTTCTCCATATTTTTCTTCATTATGAGAGCCTTCATACACTATAATCTCATCAATATATTCAGATAACTCTAGTTTGAAGCTATTACTTAATTGAGTTAGAACTCTATTATGTTCATCTGCATCAAGCCCTAAAAAAGTGAGTCCACCGTAATCTTTTAGATAGATATACTTGTCTTTACCAAATTGATATAGGAGAAAGCTCTTTTCTCGTTTAGATAGGTTTCCTAATTCAAACTCCTCAACGATTTTATTAAGGGGTAATCGAGACATATTAAACCTTGCTTGGACTTTATGTTGATTCTTCACTGCCTATGAAAATTTATATGAAAGCATTTTGTAATAAAGCTTTGCCGCTAAATACTCAGAAGCTTTATGGCCCTCTATCGGTGCTAACTCTACAATATCAAAACCTACTACATTTCTTTCTTCAAACACCTTAGCTAAGAAGTTAGTAACTAAATACCAATCAAGGCCACCAGGTTCTGGGGTTCCGGTTGCAGGTAGAATAGATGGATCGAAAGCATCTAAATCCAATGTAATAAATACATTTTCAGTAATCTGATCCATTGCTTGGTCTTCCCAAAGACCGTTATACTTTATTTCATCAGCAAAGAATACCTTATCATAATTCATGTATTCTTTTTCAGAGATATCCATACTTCTTACTCCAACTTGGACTAGATTAGCATTCAATGAAGCATCATGTACCGCACAAGCATGATTATAGGGCGTTCCTTCATAGTTAGGTCTAAGATCAGCATGTGCATCAATCTGTAAGACTGTTAGATCTGCATAATGTTCGTAATGAGCTCTTATTATTCCAATACTGACACTATGCTCTCCACCAAAAAAAGTGAGAAACTTTCCTTCCTTAATTAATCGCCTGGTATTTTCGTATGTATATTGATACATTGCTTTTGGAGAGTCGAATGATGGTGCTTCTTCAAGTACGTGTATGCCTTCTTTATAGACTTCAGTATTGGTTTCTATATCGTATAATTCCATGTTCTCTGCTGCATCCATAAATGCCTCAAAACCTTTATCTGCTCCTTTTCCCCATGTACTTGTGCCATCGTAAGGAATTGATTGTAAGTATATTTTTGAAGTTTCTCTTTGAGCAAATACTTCAGGTGTCCCGGCGAATGTCTTATAATTCTTCATCAAAAATTACGTTTTTTAATAACCTAAAATGTCCAACATTTCATCTACAGTTTGTTCGTTTCTGTATACGCTGTCAATATAATTGCCTGTTTCGTCTCTGTCGATGATGATCATCTTAGGAGCTGGGATAAGACAGTGTTTAATTCCTCCATATCCACTAATCGAGTCTTGATATGCTCCTGTATGGAAAAATCCAATATATAGAGGCTCTTTATCATCAGGGGAGTATTTAGGTAGGACAAGCTGTTGATTCATATCTTCAGAGTTGTAATAGTCAGAATGATCACAGCTTATACCACCGATATTTACCTTAATATATTCATTGTTCCATTTGTTGATGGGAAGCATTATGAATTTCTCATTGATAGACCATGCATCGGGAATTGTATTCATCAAACTGTTGTCTACCATGTACCACATTTCAGCATCATTTTGTACTTTCTGTTCTAGAACTGAAAATATTGTGGCTCCACTTTCACCTACTGTATATTTTCCAAATTCTGTGAAGATATCAGGCTCTTCAATATCGGCTTCTCGACATGCTGAAGCAATATTACCTACTATTTCATTTATAATATATTCGTAATTATAATTAAAACCTAAGTTGTTCCTAATGGGAAATCCACCTCCTAGATCTATAGCTTTCATTTCAGGGCAGATTAGCTTGAGTTCAATAAACAGTTTGATTGCTTTCTGAAATTCTCCCCAGAAGTACATATTGTCTTTAATTCCAGAGTCAATAAAAAAATGCATCATCTTCAAACTGATTGATTCATCTCCTATGATTTCATTATTATAAAAGTCAATTATTTCATTTGCTCTGATACCCAATCTAGATGTATAGTATGCTGTTTGTGGTTCTTCATCTATTGCCATTCGTATTCCTATCTTTAGTGGCTTTTCTAGACATTTGGCATATTTTTTCACTCGTTGCAGTTCTGACTTTGAGTCCAATATCAAAATCGAGTTATAGAATCCATCTTTATTAAGTCTTGTTATCTTTTGTAGATAATCTTCTGTTTTATATCCATTGTGGATGATAATAATATTTTTATCTATCTCTCCTTCTTCGAAGAGTTTATATAAAAGATCTATATCAAATGACGAAGACGTCTCAATTTGAATACCTTCTCTTACTGCAGACTTAACTACATGTGAAAAATGACAACACTTAGTACAATACGCGTAGTAATACTTCCCTGTATATTTATGCTTTTTGATAGCCCTGTGAAATAAGTTTCTTGCTCTTTTTATTTGCTCGCCTATTCTTGGCAAATACATCAATTTGAATGGAGTACCATACTTCTCTACAAGATATTTGAGGGACACACCGTGAAATGTCAGATATCCATCTTTAAGATCAAATCCTTCCTGGGGGAAATAGTAACTCTGATCAATAAGATCAAAATATGTATTTTTCATTCTTCTTCTTCTTCTTCTTTGTATTTAGGGAATTCGTAGTCACTATCATCTTGCTCCAACCAATGATTTTTATGTTTGTATTTAATTTTGACCTGTTTCATTTTATCATGAGTTGTTTTGTTTACCATCTGGTTTTTCATGTCTAATTGTTGATTTCGTTTGTTGTCTTTGTTAGTTTTCATTATTTTAAAAAATTAGTTAAATATTAGATTTTTAGTTCACATCCTCATCCTCATCAATACCCAAATCATTGTCACTATTGCTGTTCAATTCATTGAGGAAATCTTCATTTTCATGGTTGTCTTCGTATTTGGTCTTTGCACTTTGTTTTAGATTGCCATCATTGTCATAGTCATCATCGGCCTCTATTATGAACTCAGCTTTGGCTGTACTCATCCTAATTAAATAATAATAATCTTCGGTTTCGAAAGGCAGACCTTTTTTAAGTTCTCCATTTATATTGGTAAATTGTATGAGGTGTTTTGTGAAACCCATTGGAAAGACGAGTTTGATTTGCTGTATGACTTCCTCTGATAGTTTTTCATAGTCTTTTATAACTTTTTGTTTTGACATGAGATTAAGTTTTAATAATTCCTAGATGAAGAATTCTACCTCCAGTTTGATTGACAGGGCTAATGCTTTTCCCAATTACGATACCATCCTCAGGAGCGCAGTACTCTTTGATTTTTATACCAAACACATTTCTAAGGTCTGCTATTTTTTCTCCCTTTTTAAGTATTTGACGGAGTTCTGCATTGACAGTAAGTAGGCCTCCAGTATCAGTATATATCCACTTACTCGATTTACAGATTACAGTTTCTTTTTTTATTTCTACTATTTCATCATCGACCATATTAAGGTGACAAAGCACATTATGAACACCATCTACACCACTGCGTATTAATCTCTTTTGGAATGTACTTGGATTACCTACTTCTAGTGTAATTGCAGGAATATTCAAATCATCTGCAGCACCTCGAAGCGTACCATCAGAAGGAGGATTATGGACGATAATATCAGCGTTTTGTAAAAGAGCAAGCTTTCTTACAATAGGCTGATCCATATCAGCTCTGATATAGTAACTATTTATCCTTCCTGTACTGGCTGTATGTAGGTCAAGTAAATAATCAATGTGTTTGACTATTCTATCTATAAATCGAAATGCATAAACTTGGCTAATATCGCCATCTTCTTTTCCTGGCATGATATGATTAAGATCCACTCCATCATTAAATCTTCTCTTTTTTCTAATAAAAGCGGGGATATTCACTACAGGTATACCTACTATAGTCCCCCTTAGTTCTGTGGGATCTACTTCATTGAATAATCGTTGAATTACCGATATGCCATTCAGTTCATTTCCATGAACTGCCGCAGTCACACCTAATACCGGACCATCTCCAACGCCTCTTGCTACTATCACAGGTACGTTGATTGGCGATCCAAATCCATCGGAGATAAGCTTTAGCCAATAATACCTTATTTCACCTTTCGGAGTTTTTGTAATATCGATCTTCTCTATTTGCCTTATATCGTTAAGTCCGTTGATCTGCATGCTCAAATATTTTATCTAATAATTTTTTAATTATTGCTCTCCCTTTCTGTAACTCTGAATGCAAATAACCACCTACGCTAAGCGTATTAATTTCTGAAAGAACCCTTTCTCCATTATCATCAACCAGTGTGTCTGCACCATACATAAATATACCTTGTGCTTGAAGTTGAGGATTAATATGGCTAATGATATCTCTTTCCTTTTGCGTTACTTCGGTGGTTTCTGATTTTCCACCCTGGGCTATATTACATAGCCAAGCACCAGCTTTCGGAAGCCGAAGGAATGCAGCTAATATTTCACCATCTACTACGAGGATTCTCTTATCACCTTGATTTACATTTTTAAGATATCTCATGGATAGATAACCTTCACTTGTGATTTTTTCTTTTAGCGTATCTAAATAGAGGCTGGTGTCATACTCTTTTAGCCCATCATCGATCGTATCTCCATCTATTTTGAGTAAACCTCTACCACCATAATCTTTTAGTGGTTTTAACACTATTGGATACTTAGCGATCTCTTGCTTTATCTCCTGCATGGTATAACATAGTCTTACATCAGGACAAATTTCCGGGAAATTAATCAAGAATTTCTTATTGCTAGTGGCAATAATTCCTTTAGGACTATTAATCACAAATGCCTGAGAAAATACTTCAGCAACCCATTCGAGTAATTCATCAGATACGGGCCGAGGTAGCCTCAGTAAAACTATGTCATACTCTTTGATTTTTAGCTTTCGAAGATTTGTCTTGTAGTGATCACCAGATACAGTATATTTGAACTCAGCTGTAAGAGCAGTACCTAATAAAGCATCTCTTTGCATCCCTGTATAAAATAGAGTATTCCTTTTCAGTCCTCTACTTGCAACATCAATTGAGTGACAACTAGGATGATCCAACATTTGATTAAGAATAGCATATATCGAATTTTGATCAGAGTGACCGGTATGATCGGTCAGTACTAATACCCGAAATAACCTCGTCATGACATTATCTCGTTTAGCAGAGTCGCATCATTATTTAGCGATTTGAAAAGCTTCATACGAAATTTACCCTTAGAGTTGTATAGTGTTTTACACATCTTATCTATAGCTATAGTTGACAATACAGTTTGAATATAAGCCTCTATTAAATCATCTAATCCTAGACCTAACTTATTGAAATCTCTGCGATCCATAAGCATTAGTCTATTAGTGTCAGAGGACCATTGATTATTACCTTCTTTGATAGACAAGTTGGTCCCTAACATACTCCAACTATCCGCACCACTTTCTATAGTGTCTGCAAGAGGCTTTGCAGCTTTTCGGCTGTAAACACACAATGGTTTTATCCCTTCTTCTGTACTACTAACCATCATTCTAAGATCTGTGACAAATGTTTCACCCTTTGAAGTTGGGATAGTGCCTACATGATAATACTTGCCATTACTCCCCTTTGAGCTCCATTCATAGTTGCCAATAAGACTTTGTACTATAAATATTTCATACTCGATATCCATCGACATAAATGCTTCGAGTTCTTCTTCATTAATGATTGTATATACTCCTTGTCCAGCATTGCTGTATGGTACTTTGACTACAGCTTGACCACCCATTTTTTGCACCCAGAGAGGAATTTCTGCTTTACTGACATCCCAGATTGTCTCTGGAGTTGTTATCCTGAGACCGAAGCTTTCTAATTCTGTATTATAGATATCATAAGCTTTCGCCGCTACCATTTTATTTCTACCTCCTGCGAGACATGCAATAATTGGATTCAATATTTTGGTCTTGCAGTGCAGTGGTATTCTATTCCAAGGTTTCTGAGTTACATATCGAAACACTGCTCTTAGTGGCATCCATTCTTCATCATGAAATACATAGAGAATTTCATTTTCAACTTTCACATGATCATTGTCCTCACCATTATAGTAGGGAATATAGATTACTTCTTCATTGAACACATCAGCTATAACCGCAGCATAACCTGAGGTTTCCATTTGATTCTTATCATAGATCAATCCTAGCTTTCCTTTTATACCTAGAACACCTTTTTTAGGCTTTAACATGGGTTTAAAAGTTCGCTCAATCAATAATTTATAGGATCCATCTTCTTTGTTGTCATCTAATAAAGGCATCGACTTTTGTCCTGATGGACAAGAGTTGTTTTCAAGTACTACCATTTGTCTGCGTCCTTCAGCAGAGGTAGAATTAATAAGGTCAGCTCCACCCCAAAGGAAGTGCTTGCACCTATATTCTAAGACCTCATTGAGCTTTTCCCTCGACACCATAGGGTGCAAGTGGCAATAACGATTAATAATACGGTCTTTAGAAAGATTGAGAAAGAAGTTAACCATCGGATGGATGGTTGCATTAAGAGCTTTGGGGTACCAATGATTCTCACCATTGAATGTACCAGGAAGTACAACTTCTGTTTTCTTTTTCATTTGCAGTAATGGATAAACATTCCACTATGTTTTAATTTATACAGTAAATGTGTACCAAAATATTGAAATGCACAATAGTAAACCCAAATTATTTTTAGTTAAATATTTTCACCAATATTCAAGTTGTTGAAATTCAATGATTTATATTTTGATATTTTATACTTATTTATTGGTGAGAACATAAGGGCGCGATATGCATCAAAAAAAAAATTGATTATCAATCCTTCGCAATCAAAAATAATACTGAAAACTTAATACAATAAACCAAAAAATGAATTCTCTTTGGAAACTTCCATATAAGTTTCAGTCCATCCTTTACCAATAGCCAATTCAGTTTAAAGTAACGATTTAGATGCGGTTTTATTGTAATATTATTGGATTCGCAATCACTTTTGGCATCGATTACTAGATCAGCAATCCCCATTAGTCTGCACAGATTATTGAAAAATTTACCAAAAGCATGAGTTGATTCTATTTTCATTATTGATAGCGGAAGTTCGGCAGTAGCTTTTCCTTCTAGCATGATCAATTCGATTATTCTTGATTCATCTTTGGTGTGTCGTTTTCGTTCTGTATAGTCAAAAATGTCATTTACCGCTTTGTGAAATCGTTCAGTAATTTCTAATTCAACTACATTTTTTTTAATACCTGCATCCTATCAGAAAAAGACAATTAGTAAGTTTGTGTATTAAATGATCACTTTTATTGCTTAAATGTTTTAATATGCGGCCTGTGATATCATTTCTCTCCACTTCGGTAGGTAACCCATCAACAGTCTGATCTACTTCTTCGATTGTCAATATGAGATGATCCATCATAAGTTTTGTTCTATTATCAACCACTAATCTGTATGCATTGATGAGAATATGCATTTCTTTACTTAGTTATCGATTTATAGATCTGGTAGAATTCCAAACTGGAGCTTTTAGATAATCGGACATTGGATTTATTTAGAGATGCAAATTATTAAAGTAATTGTATATGAATGTCATAAATTGTAGACTATTACAATTATACATTCGACTATTTGTACAATACTCTAAGTAATGCTACTTTCGAGTTCTGTTAATAAGAAAATGATAACATAAAGAAATATATGACAAACCTCGCATCTGGACTTGAAGTGCCAGCAAGTGGATTTAAGGGACTAGTACAAAACTGGAGAGCTGATTTATTGGCGGCAATAAGTGTTTCCTTAGTTGCTCTTCCTTTAGCATTAGGTGTTGCTGTAGCTTCAGGCGTTGCTCCTATAGCAGGACTTATTTCTGCTATCATTGGTGGAGTTGTAGTTACTTTGTATAGAGGTAGTCATTTAGCGATTAATGGACCTGCAGCTGGGCTTATAGCCGTTATATTGTCCGCGCTTTCTAGTATGGATGATGGAAGCGGAAATGCTTTCAATTATGTATTGGCAGCTACAGTAGTAGCGGGAGGGATACAAGTAATATTAGGAATATTTCGTCTTGGATTCATTGCTGAGAGTATACCATCATCTGTTATTACTGGAATAATGGTTGCTATAGGAGTAATCATATTTACAAGTCAGATCTATGTGGCTATGGGCATCGCTCCTATTGAGGGTAACACAATTGAGAAACTTACTGGTATTATAGATCATCTTGGTGAAATCAATCCATTCATAGCCATTATTTCCTTTATAGGAATACTTATGTTGATTATTTTGCCAAAATTACAATCAAGGTTATTTCACTTTTTACCTGCGTCGCTCTGGGTATTGATTGTATCGATCCCAATGGTTTATCTATTTAACTTTTTGAAAGGGCACGATCTGAGTTTTTTTGGGAGACCATTCCATGTAGGTCCTGAATTCCTGATTCAGATGCCAGAAGACCTTTCTAAAATGATCATGTATCCTGATTTTAGTAAATCTCATACTATAGAGTTTTGGATTGCTGTAATATCTATTACTTTGATTGCTTCTATTCAGACTTTGGCAATGGCAAAAGCGGTAGATAAATTGGATCCATACAAGAGAAAAACACAGCTTAATAAAGATTTGATAGGAATTGGTATTGGCACTATGGTCTGTGGAGCGATTGGCGGATTGCCTATCATTACAGTAGTGGTTCGTAGTACAGTGAATATTACTAATCATGCCAAAACAAAATGGTCTAATTTTTATCATGGGTTGTTGCTTATTATTTTCTTGTTCTTGCTTACTCCTGTGATACAGAAGATTCCATATGCGGCTTTAGCTGCAATTTTAGTTTATATAGGATTTAGGTTGGCTTCTCCGTCAGTATTCAAAAAGATTTATAATGAGGGATTGGAGCAACTTCTATTCATGCTGGTAACAATTATTATCACTTTGTACTCTAACTTACTATGGGGTATTATTTGTGGTACTTTATTTACGCTGCTAGTACAGATATTGCTTGCTAGATTACCTATTTCCAAATTCTTCTCTCTATCTGCTAAATCAGATACGAGTATGATGATTCAAAAAGATGGGAGTTATGATTTAAAGATAAAAGGAGTTGCAAATTTTCTATCCATCCATAAATTCATGTCACTTGTCAAAGACATACCTGTTGGAAAAACACTAAATATCGATATGTCTGATACTCGTCTAGTAGGACTGACATATCAAGATAACCTATTCGAATATGTTGACAATTATCGGAATAATGGTGGAATTATAAATATAAGTGGCATAGAAAGTCACGTGTCTTCGTCAAACCACCGAAAGGCGATGAAAATATCTCTTGTTAATAAACAAGTGCAGCTTTCTCCTAGACAAACAAGACTACAAACATTAGCTCAAGAGAATAAATATTTTTTTGACACTTTACCAGATCAAGACACTCAAGAGCTTAAGAGATTTAAGTTCTTTGAGTTACGTCCAATAGAGAGGAAATCAAATTTACTTTCGGGAAAATTCGAATTTTCAGAAAACAACTGGGAAATCGCAGATGTTGTTTTCAATGAGGGAGCTTCATTTACATCTGAAGTCTTTTATTCTACACTGATGACCATCAAATTGAATAGTGAAATACCTAAGTTTATGATGGAGAAAGAGGGTTTTGTAGAGAAGCTCTTTGATCGGGTAATGGCATTTACAGGATATAAGGATATTGACTTTAAAATGTATACAAAATTCTCTAGTCAGTTCTTACTCATGGGTGATAACGAGTCATTGATAAGAGCCTTCTTTACTCCACAATTAATCTCTTTTTTCGAAGAGGAATCTATCTTCCATGTTGAGAGTAATGGTAAAGCGCTTCTTGTGTTTTCCAAGATTAAGCTTGCCCGAACTGATGAGACTCAGAAGCTACTTGCATTTGGTGAAAGACTAATAGAAGAGCTTACTGTTTCTTACAATGTGAATAAGGAGTTATTATAGATTGGAAGTGAAACAATAGCAGTCATCACTTTAATCTATGCGATCAGATCAGATTACAAGCTTCAAAATCTATAACTATAGTGAGAGCATCGCTAGATTTTTAGTTTACAGAATAGTGCGACTCAATAAACTATCGATCACAGATATTAATTGGCAATTTAACTGT
Organism: Halioglobus sp.; assembly: GCA_047628935.1. Lineage (GTDB taxonomy): Bacteria > Bacteroidota > Bacteroidia > Chitinophagales > Saprospiraceae > CAJXUU01. The sequence goes on from JBLHWH010000051.1 coordinate 31,671, forward strand.
ACTGAGTTTATTCCAGACTTCATTTTCAAAAGGCTGTGGACTAAATCTAAATATCACGTTTGCTCGTTGTATGTATTCGCAGTATTGTTGTTCGACCTTTACTTTAAATGTCATTGGTTTCCTTTCGAAGAATCCATCTAGCGTCTCTATTTGACCAGTATATTTAAGAGTATTAGTTGTTGACTCTATTTCTTTAAATGATGCTTTTGATTCTGTCATATCATATTCTTTTCCCCTTTCCTTGATTTTCATTAGACCATCGAAGTATAACTCTAAATTGTGACTCATCTCTTCAGTGGTTAAAGGCTGTGTATGTTCTACATTCCAGGCAAAGGTGTATGACCAAAAGGTATCACCGTCCTTTTCTCTCCATCCATTAGGAAAACGGGCATCCTCAATTCCTCTTAATGTCATATCTGTAGCAAAGTCTAGTGGAATTTGGAATAGCTCTTTTTGCCATTTCTCATCTGCCTCCAAGAAATATGAAGAATGATATTTTGAAGCTGATTCCCAAGTCATTTGCTTTCCGATCAGATCTATAGTGTATTGTTTTACAGCATCTTTTTTATCTAAATACTCATCAATAGATTGGTTTACATAATGGTCTGGTAATATTCCTACTTCGTCAGGCAGAGATGTGGCGGTAGAGATATGGGTATTGATAGCAACGTTATATTGTAATTTGGTATTTGATAGTCTACATCTTTTTCGATCTGCAGAACAGAACTGATTAGAGCCCAATTCTTCACCAGCGATTACTCCAATTTTACGATCTTTAATGATAGACATGAAGTGTCCAGTTGTAGAATTTCCCTTACCATCAATCATGAAATACAACTTTCCTTTATATCCATTTTCGAATGGCAATTGTTCATTTTCTCCTTCTATTTTCTCTGTCTTGCCTTTGAATTCTGCTTTTGAGTAATAGACAAAGGGGTCTTGCATCAAGTACTTCAATAAATGGATACTCGATTCTGGTGATCCTCCTCCATTGCCTCGTAAATCAATAATCAACTGTTCTGTTCCATATTTATTCATATCGTTCATACTCTCATTGATGAACCGCTCAAACACACCGAAATTATGCCATTCGTAGTAATTAAAAGAAGAGATCGTCATACTTGCGATTTTCTTTTCTGTATCTAGAAATTTTAAGCATAAGTCTCCTCCACAATACTCTTTTGATTTATCCCTTTGTGGGTCGTTATGGTTTTCTGCCTTATTAAGTATTATCTGTTTTTCTTCCCCTTTTACCAGTATAGTATAATTGGCAGGCAGTCCTAGACCATATGCAATCATTCCTGTCGACCACATATTAAATTCGTGGCGTTTCGTAGTTTCAATATATCCTTGTGAAGATATATGTGGGTAAATTTTTTCAGTTAGACTTTTTATATCAGTTCCATTGATACTTAGTATTTCATCTTTGACTGATACGAGGTCTTTATTATTAAGAGGATCAATTACGAATAGTCTCCCGTCTACCAATCTTGTTTGTAGTGGAAACCGTGCTTCCATTGGTATCATTTGATTTTCCTGCCAAAATCGATCAGAATTTGAATGTGAGCAATTTAAACTGGCAACCACAGCACTACAGTGCCATGCAAATTCCGCGTAAGTAGTTTTCTCAGTAATCAGAGCCTTTTTTGACTCAATAAATTTATTCAACTCATCTTTAGTTATGAACTTCAGAGCATTTGGGTGGACTCTAGTTAATGTTTCTCCTAATTGGTCAAGGTCATTTTTATATTCTTGCACAGAATATACCTTATGAGATTTCTCTTGGGATGTTTTTTTGGCTAAATCATATTTTAAGGTGCTACAGTTATCGCTGTATTAAAATCAAAAGATGAAAATTACAGCAAATGAAAGGCAAGAAGACTTATATCGGACATTATGATCTAAGCATGTACCATCGTCCTATTTAGATTATTTTGAATTGAGTGATGTAAGAAACAATACAGGTAATTGGGAGTTACTCTTAGAAGAG
>JBLHWH010000052.1:0-33521 GCA_047628935.1 Halioglobus sp.
CCTTAAAATTCACTCAAATCCAGCCCATCACTTATCGCTTGACACAGCACTAGTAGATATCTCGTATAGCATTTCAAATGCTTTATCAATTCCGAATTTTAACTTATGAAATAAGGTATCTGTAGTGGTAGATTCATCATATCCACATTTACGACACCTTCTACTACATGCTTGCTTACCTCTGGTGTGTTTACTATATTGGCATTTTTTTTGCAAAAATACCCATTTGACCACTTCTGGTCTGCCAAATATTGATAACAAGCAAGTTTGGTCTCAAATCGCGATTTATAGGTATCTCGATCAAGTTCTTTCACTATTTTCATTGTAATTATTTGTATACAAAATACAATTTAATATGCTGATATCCAAATATTTGCGCCTTAAATGGGCAACCCTATAACATATAATATATAAAAGACTTTTTACATTGTGATATACCAATAGCTCCTAGCAAAAGAGTCTATAAAATGAAGTGCCAATTTATTACTTTTTTCACAGCTAACGGAATTGAAAGTTTAGCTATTTCGACAAGTTTTATGATTGGAAAGAATACGAATTCCCACTAGGGTGACGTAAAGGAATACCAAATGGAAAACCAGACAGGAAATAGTCTCACTAAAGAACAACTAGCTAATATCATCCGTATGGGTCTCATTATGAGCAATAAGACGGATGGTCCTTTTCGATGGGAGATTGATTATATTCAGCTTGAGAAGTTAATTTCGGACATCTCACAAATTCCGAGCTTATTAGGTTAGTATCCTGAGATTAAGTTTTTTTCCACAGCTTTGTTACTATTTTCTCAGTATGTAGGCACCAATCGTAGATTCTAGGGAACCTAAAAGGTCAAGTCCGTTATAATTAAAACGAGTATTTTTAAAAGTATTACGGCATTTCCCATCACGTTCACCTATTCCAAATAACAATGTATCGACAGATCCGTCAGAAAAAGTTAATAAAAATATTTTCTCAGTATCGATAAGGCTTTCAAGAAATTCTCCATCCAATGTTTCCAAGTGAAATTTCTCGTTAGAATCCTTTACCACGAAATCTATAATGGTAAATTCAACATTAACTCCGTTGACACTTTTAAAGGATTCCAAACTAAAAGATCCTTCCTCAAATAAGTTATTATTTCCTTGATCCAAAAAAAATCACTCTTAAAGGTCCAGGAAATGATTCACAATCAGGATAAGAACATGAGAAAGTAAGAAATAAGCAAAAATAAAGAAGTCTAGAATTCATAATTTCTTAGATTATATTTGAGTTACTAACTATATTTGAAAGGTTTGAAAGGTTTGAAAGGTTTGAAAGGTTTGAAAGGTCCGTTATATTAGATATTTCACCACCTTTATAACCTATTTCTAAATCTCCATTAATAATGGTAGTCGCAGGATCAAAAGCATCCTCATTAGCCTGAGTTTTCAATATTACATCCTGACCAAAAGAAACAAGCTGAGTCCCTATCAAAACAAGAAAAAAACAAATTTATATATCCTCTGAAAATAAATAGCCTTCATTGTAATGGTTGTGATATTAAAAAAGCAAAGTAGCGCAAATTATCGAATAAAAAAAACCGTTTGTTCAAATCAGATTTAATACAATGATTCTAAACAACTTATCTCACTGAAGCAAAACAGACGCATTTTATTCTCATATTTTTAAGAAAAAAAATGAAGTACACCTAACAAAACTCAAATACATCAAATCCAACCCCTACTCCGAAATCCGAGCTTTCACCAAAGCACTTGCAGCTAAATTTACCAACTTCGTATGATAATGAGTACCTACTCCTCTCTCTAAAACATTTCCTTGAGCATCTAGAAACAATATCGTCGGATATTCCGAAACATCATATTGAAAAGCAACATTTAATCCATTGCTCTTTTCAGCATCTACCTTATAACTTATGAAATCTTTGTTGATAATCGCCGCGGTTGTTTTGTCTGTAAATACATTTTCCTCCATCATTTTACATGGCAAACACCATGTTGTATAGACATCCAGAAAGACAAGTTTATTTTCCGCAGCTGCAAGATCAAGGACTGATTGAAGTTTATTAGATTCTACAAAATCGAAAGCAAAATTTTTTGTCTTTTTCGGAGTAGCATTCACCACCGTCTTTGTACCACCACATGATTGTAGCACAACCATCACTGCTATTGCCAAAAGTCCAAGTATATTTATTTTTGTAGCTTTCATATTCTTCATTTTTGAACTCTAATACTATTGACGAAATCAGTAAGGTATACATTTCAAATAAATCTAATCTAAATTGCCGATTAGATCATATTCCAAGAACTTCGCTATATAAATCCATTGTTTTCTGAACCATCACCGTATTCCCAAATGGCCTTATCAACTCCAAGCTTTCAGTTGACATCTTATGATACAGCTCGCCATTCCCCACTATACCCATCACATGATCAGCCATCTGCACTAGATCTCTTTCTTTTGTTAGAAAACCATTTTTTCCATGACTTACTATTTCTTTAATACCACCTACATCATTCGCTACTATTGGGAGCCCAAATTTCATACCATCTAAGATCGAAGTGCCTAGTGCTTCTGATTTTGCAGTATGGAGAAGGATATCCATCTTTTGGTATTGTGCATTTACGTCTTCCACAAATCCTGTAAATTCAAATTTGTTAGCGTATTCAGCAACTAAGCTTTTTGTCTTTTCCAAAAGAGGTCCGTCTCCCACTAATAGAAACCGAAATTGACTATTTCTTTGTAGCAGTTTCAAGGCTACTTCCGCAAACAATAGATGGTCTTTTTCCTCTGTAAATGCAGCTACGTACCCTACAACTATTTCTCCCTTTGATTCGAGATTTTTAGGTTCAGATATATTACTCAAATCGATTCCGCTATTGATGCTCACAAGTCGATTATCATCCTCGATTTGAGGCAACATGGTCTGCTTGACCGCCTCAGATATGCAAATAATCTTCTTAATTTCTGGATAGTTGTACTTACCTTTTGATTTTTCTCTTATTTGATTATTCAGCCGTCTAGTAACTACAGATGGTACTTCTAATGCCCCCATTTTGTATGCCATCCATATCAAAGTATGTGCATGAGAATCATGACCATGGATGATATCAATCTGTTCCTCTCTACATATTTTAATCAATGCCATCACGTTCATTGGATAACCAGCTGCACCATTCTTAAAAGGTACAAAATCTTTAATGATGGGTTCACATTTACCTTTCAGTGGCGATCTTGACGGGCACATCAAGTAAACATTATTTCCACTACCATCTTGTCCAAATATCAAAAAATGTACCTGCCTCTCCCCTCCTCTCCATGATTTAGCTGAAGAAATATGTAGAATATTCATAGCTCCTTAGATTTTAGCTGATCGTAATATTTTACTTGCATTTTCACTAGATAAGCATTCATCTTAGCAATTACTCTACCCTCTTTACCATCTAAAAACCCAGCTTTTATTACATATGAATGAAACGCCTTAAATACCGAACCAAGGTACCTTTTCAACAAACTAGGCGATTTCCTAGCCTCTATCCATGATTGAGCTTTAAGCTTAGCATACTTATCCGTTTTCGCTTTATGATCTTCAATTGATCGATAGCTATCATGCATCAGTTTTCCATATAACTTATGAACAGTAAAATCTTGTGGGATAATTAGTTTTTCATGGACTAGATTGGCATTCCACTTAACATCGGTTTTATTAAATAACCGAGGCACCCAATCTGGGGACCACCCTGAATGTCGAATCTCCTTTCCCATATATATGTTGGACCTATTTGTAGTATAGACAAACCCTTTCAATAATTCCAAACTTTTAATTTCATTTGCTAATGATTCAGAGAGCCATTCATCACTATCTAATGATAATATCCAGACATTTTGAGCTTGATCGTGACCAAAGTTCTTTGTCTCTCCATATCCTTTCCATTCCGTACTGATCACCTTACCACCAAGGGATTCGGCTATCTTCACCGTATCATCGTCACTACCACTATCTACCACAATCACTTCATCCACAATATTGATAAGGCTAGTAATACATCTTCCGATCCTATCAGCTTCATTTTTGGATAATATGACAGCGCTAATTTTTGGCATTTATTAGTCTTCTTGATTCGCAGATGCGATAAAACTTGGGTTGAGTAAATTTTCTTTGTTGTACAAAACAGGCTCAAGTGTATCAGCTTGCAGTACAGACCCTCCTGCCTCTTCTAAAATTGCTTGTGCAGCACAAGTATCCCATTCCATAGTAGGTGCCATTCTAGGATATACATGTGCATCCCCTTTTGCTATTTTCATAAACTTAAGAGAACTTCCGCTAGCGACCAACTCCGGTTCATTATATTCATCCACTATAGCTTGAGTTGCTTCATTGAGATGAGATCTTGAGCAAACCAATTTCAGACCTTTTTCAGATTTGCTATAAGTGCTGACTTGCATCTTCACAACTTCCCCATTGATTTCAGAATATGCTCCATTGCCATAAACTCCCCAATACATTTCATCTAGTGCTGGTGCATATATTACCCCCGCTACTGCTGCGTCTCCTTTTACCAGAGCCACATTAGTCGTAAATTCTCCATTTCTCTTGATGAATTCTTTCGTCCCATCCAACGGATCAACAACCCAACAATACTCCCATCCCGCTCGATCCATATAACTTATAGTATCGTTTTCTTCCGATATAATTGGAATTTCAGGGGATATCCTTTTTAAGGTATCACATAGTATTTTATTCGCAGCAAGATCTGCTTTTGTTAATGGAGAATCATCAGATTTATTTTGGATCCCAAGATCTTCTTGATTGTATATTTCCATTATTGCATCACCGGCTTCTCTACTTGATAGGATGATTTCCTTTATATACTTTTCTACTAATTCTTGCGTAAGTTCCATTTCCTATTTTGATTTTATAAAAAGATAAATGCCTATCACCACTAGCGCCACCATAATAATCATAGGCAAATAGTCGGCAAATATTTTAGCCTTTGGCTTATCGTATTTCTCTTCCAGTCTAAGCTCATAATAAGCTTTAAAACCAGGATCTAACAACCGAACGTCTAACGCTTTCAGCCTCTCTTCCGTAAGATCATCTGATAGAAATAAATCTAAAAATTCGATATCTTTTTTTGTTATATTCTGCATCTAAGAATCTCTATTTAACTAGCTACTTGGACCTTGCCTGCTCACTCATGAAGTATGTTTCGAATATTGTAAATGCAACATACACAATGATAAAAGGTACAACGAATATTCCATCATCCGGTTCCTTCATATCATAGTATAATCCTATAACTACCGCCGACAATAAAAATTTCAACATCACATTTACTATCACGATATTCAGAAGACCTTGTTTTTCTGGTTTACGCTCCAAAAATATAGTTAAAAAATAAATAACAATGGATAATAACGAAAATGCAGGTACCGCATAGTAAGATATATCAATATAATAACCCATCTTTTCAGTAAGACTCAATAGATACAACAAGCCGGAAACCCCGATAAGGGTAATTCCAAATAGTATAAAAAATCTACTTAAATTCATCTATTGAGAAGTTTGAATTTTGTACCCTATATAAACGGATAACAGACCAAAAATAATACTTACGCCAATGTATAATAATGCTATCCCCGCTTGATTAGTTTGAAACAACCTCAATGATTCTCCACTAAAAGTAGAAAAGGTACTAAAGCCGCCACAAAAGCCTGTGATAAACAATAATGAATAATTGTCTTGGAAATTCTCCCTCGTTTGAAAACCTAATAGTACTCCTAATATCAAACAAGCAAAAATATTGATAACAAAAGTCCCAAAAGGAAAAGAAGATTCTGTAGTCATATATTGACCAATTGCATACCTGCACAAGCTGCCTAATCCTCCCCCAAGAAACACATAAAGTAGATTAGACATTTTCCTTTAAAATTTTCCGTTTTCTTTTGCTTATCAAGTGCAATATATATGATAATAGAAGTGCCAACAACAGTATAACAATAAGCAAAGAAAGATTACCCAATCCCTGTAATGAAAATGCAATAATGATAAATATAAAATTAACCACTATCAGAAATGCAGAAGCTTGCGTATGAGAAAGCCCTGCATCGATCATCATGTGATGGATATGATTTCTATCTGGATGAAAAGGTGATTTACCATTTAACAATCTGATGGTAAAAACTCTTAAAGTATCAAATAATGGTAGTATCAATATCGCAATTGCCATCGAAGGGGCTGCATCGAAGGCAAAAGTTCTGTCTACCAAATCATTGTGTAATTCAATAAACTGAATAGTCAATATAGAGCAAACTAAGCCAAGCAATAGAGCACCTGTATCCCCCATAAATATCTTAGCTGGAGTAATATTATATCTTAAAAAAGCAACCAATGACCCAGCTAATGCAAATGCGACCATAGCCAACTCAACGCTGTCTACTTTGAAAAACCAAACACCCAAGACGACACAAATCAAAGTCCCTAGCCCTCCGGAAAGCCCGTTGATCCCATCGATAAGGTTAAAAGCATTTATAATGACTATAATGACAAAAATACTGAGTAAAACACTTACTATATATGGCAATTCTCCAAATCCAAAAATCCCATAGAGGCTCGTAAGTCTCACATTTGCCTTAAAGACCAAAATTGCCGCGGCAAACAGTTCCCCAAGAAACTTTTTAGAAGGTGACATTGGGTCAATATCATCTTTCGCACCTATAAGAAATATGATAATGAAGGAGCAAAGGATATATTGCAAATCTCCAAAATGTTGAAACGGAGTCCAAAGTATGATACTGAATAGTGTTCCCGCAAAAATGCCAATACCTCCTAAAGATGGAGTACTTACCACATGAGATCTCCTCTCCCCTGGCTCATCCATCAAGTTTTTCTTTACAGCAACATGTATTATCGAAGGAATCGCTAAGTACGTTAAGGTAAAAGATGTAATAAATGCTAGTACAATATCAAACATAAAAGAAATCTAATTGGATACAAATGTACAAGAATCATGCTATATTGAACAAAGCTTTTGTATTACTTAATCTGATAATTTAAATAAGGACTATTTATGAACTTGAATCAAGTAACTATTCCAGTAACTCATATATAATAATCTATTGATTATTATACTTCGCTTGGTCTAATTCTCATTGTCCATACCCATGATCGATATGCTAGGTTCGTTTGTCCTGATGGAGACTCGACATTGTCTTTGCATGTGGTAGAATCTATAAAATCTGTTGCTCGAGCTATCATCTATTTTGAAAGAGACGATCTTGATGAATATATAAAAGTGTTAAATAAATAGAGGCATAAAGTTCGACTTGATGCCAAAAAAGCAATTATGGTTATGGAGAGAAGCACATCTATCTGATCCAGACGGCAATCCCCTAATCATATATTATGCTGGAGAAAGTAGGATTGATCAACCATGGAAGTTAAAATCATAAATCACCGTCTCAATTTCTTCAATATTGAATTACCTCTTGAACGGAAACCTGCACTTCCATGAGGCAGATATTCTTCAATGACGGGTATAAGTTCATGACATAATTCTGGATACTTCATTGCAATATTACCACAAACAGTCATTGCAAATACTCGAATTGCTATAGCATTATTAATATCCAATAAAAAGTCAAATGCTTTATCAAAGGCTACCCCTTCTAAGTCTTCAGGGAAATCAGTCACTTGAAATGTTCTAAATGTATTTCTGATAACAGCATCATGGTGCGGGGCATCCAAATTTACCAACATTCTTTCAATATACGGTTCTAATAATTTAGGATTCTTATCCGCTAATAATCCAACTGGCCAAGCGGCTCTTTGACATGTTCGTAAATCTTTATCAAAAAATAGATCCATCAACTCATCCATTCTATCCGGGCTAGAAACAACGGCATCCAACACAACAGAAGCGATTCTCTTTGAGTTCTCCTGTTCCAATAATTCTCGAAATGAAAGTTTCACAGTAATTATTATTCTTCCTCTGACGAGGAAGGTGATGTTACAGGCTGAGCAATGGTGTTTGCCTCCGCAGCTTCATGGCTCTTTTTATCTTGCTTGAAAAATTTCCTATGAAAAAGCAATATGCTGGCTACTCCTACTGATATGGCAGCATCGGCTACATTAAAAATAAAACTAAAAAAGGTAAAATTAGTACCCCCAATTTTAGGAATCCACTCAGGATAAGTTCCGCTAAATAATGGAAATGAAAACATATCAACGACACGACCTTGCAAAAATGGAGCATAACCTCCACTTTCAGGCATGAACTCTGCAAGATTCGAACTATGGTAAACAGATTCTGAAAACATCAATCCGTAGAACATACTATCTATAATATTACCCATTGCTCCCGCTATTATCAAGGAGAAAGCGACTAAAAGCCCAAGAGCTTCTTTATTTTTTATCAGCGTACGAAGGATATATATAAGTACACCCACCATAGCAATCCTAAATGTACTAAGGACAAACTTACCAACGACTCCTCCATATGACAAACCGAATGCCATACCATTGTTCTCTACAAAATGTAGCTTAGCCCAACTTAGTCCTAGCATATCTATGGTACTCCCATATGGCATACTTAACTTCACCCATATCTTGAGCCATTGGTCAAGGATCAAAACTAAAATTATAACAAGTGTAACTATTATTGATTTCTTCATATATCTCTTCTTCTCAAATCGCGCCCAAAAGTAGGAAATGTTTTCCATTTCTATTCCTCAAAGACCTATGTCTCTCAGAATTCACAAAATGATAACGGATTTAATAAAAATTCAACTCAATTTATAGAGCAACTACTTCATCTCCCACACTAATTTGACTATTGCCTAGACTAATGGCATTTGCACCAAAGAAGACTTTGTTTTCTTTCTTACGGTAAGTAGATAATGTTTTAAGTGTGTCTTTTGACTTTTCTGCTGTCTGTTGATTAATGGTAACAACAGGACATCTCGCACAAGGTTTAATGACCATCATCTTAGCGCTTCCGATTTGGATTGATTCCCAATTATCTTCTTCATGTGGCACTAGCGTTTCCACTACAATATTAGGTCGAAAACGATCCATCAAGACTGGATTGTCTAACTTATCATTCAATTGATCTAAACTGGCGGATCCTGCAATAAGATAAGGATACCCATCAGCAAAGCTCACTTCTGCAGACGCTGGACCTTTAATCAGTTTTTTGTTCCTTACATTATTCTCATTCATTTTTATAAGTCGAACATCATCATTCAGTATCTTAGAGAATTGTTCATCTAAAGCTTTCGAAACTAGGGTTCCATTTACAATATTATCAAATAATGTCGCCTCCACAATTTCCTCTTTTGTTTGTGTTAACGGAAAAGAGAAACTAACATCACAATAAGATATACGAATCTGACCAGTTATGATTTCTGGATGGACTAATGCAAGAATAGGATGAGATCGCTGAGATATGAAAGTATTATTTTTATCAATCAGCATATATCGTCTATCGTTTTCAAATCCTCTTTCTAAATTAACCGCTGATTTTACCTCAGTTCCTTTCATTCCTTTAATCGGATATATTATTATTGATTTTACGATCATAGGTTTTAAATTTGAGTTATAACGAAAAAAGCGAAACATCAAATGCCTCGCCTTTTTATATTTTTATATTTTAGAATAATTATTCACCTAAAATATATCTTACAGCTAAGTTTCCATAACCTGATTGAAAATTCAACGCGCTAGATCCTAAGAAATAAGTTGGTACATAATCAATTGATAATGCAATAGGTATATCTTCAAATCTATAGTCCAAACCAATATATCCACTCAAACTAATTGATGTAAATCCGTTACCTAAATTAACACCTGCACCTGCACCATAATACCATTGAAGATTATCAACTGATTCAATTGGAGTGTAAATTTGATATGCTCCATTTATGTTGATTAATGTACTTCCAAAATAACTTCTTATACCTCCGTAAAGCTCGATTGCATTACTTTCGCTTACAAATTTCTTATATGTGACCGAGTTTGGATATCCCAATCTTAATCCTATTGCAGAATCATAATCTTGAGCTTGAGATGTTATTACACACCCCAAAAAGATAATAAACACTAAAAATAAATTTTTCATTTGGTCTTCTTTTATGTCGTTAAATAAAGTACTAAAATACAAAATATTAGAATATCTCGATTCTTAATTGACTAATTTAACCCTTTGAATTAGTATTTGGACATATCTGTTGAAACAAGTATGAATATTTATATTTTGGAAAACGTAATTTAAGACTAATCCGAAGAATAGAACAACAGATTCATCTTGAATTGGATGAAATACTTATTGCTAAATATATAAAATAGTCTAGCAAAAAAAAAGAGGGGACAAAAACAGGCGTCTTTGCCCCCAGCTATCACGATAAACCAATTACATCGTTTGCAAGTCCGCTACGGTTACTTGCTATTTCTTTTGCGTAATAGAAAATCAAAAAAGAGGGGACAAAAACAGGCGTCTTTGCCCCCAGCTATCACGATAAACCAATTACATCGTTTGCAAGTCCGCTAGAATTACTTGCTATTTCTTTTGCGTAGTAGAAAATCAAAAAAGAGGGGACAAAAACAGGCGTCTTTGCCCCCAGCTATCACGATAAACCAATTACATTGTTTGCAAGTCCGCTACGGTTACTTGCTATTTCTTTTGCGTAGTAGAAAATCAAAAAAGAGGGGACAAAAACAGGCGTCTTTGCCCCCAGCTATCACGATAAACCAATTACGACTTATTGACTGATTAAGATTCTAATGAGTAGGGTTTAAAAGAGGGGACAAAAACAGGCGTCTTTGCCCCCAGCTATCACGATAAACCAATTACATCGTTAGAATGATCGAAATCAATCTGTATAACTTATAACGCCTTTTGATAAAGAGTAAAAACAGGGAACAAAAACAGGCGTCTTTGCCCCCAGCTATCACGATAAACCAATTACGTCTTTATTTCAATTATTTCTTAGAACAACAGCTAATCTTCATTATTATGTTGCTTTGTGTTGTAAACATCGCTATTTGTTTTTTAATTTCAAAATAAATGTTAAAAGTTTTTTCTTTTTATTTCACATTAATAAAATTCACCTTAATCAAAGCTCAAATAATTACAGCTTTTATACTCTGAATCAATATTTTATGAATTATTTTCTTGCTTTCAAAAAAAAACACTTACAATTAAAATAAATAGAAACGTCCAAATTTTACATTCCTGCTTTATATTCTTTTAATGCCGCTGTCAATTTCGGGACTACTTCAAATAAGTCACCTTGCACTCCATAATCAGCCGCTTTAAAAAATGGCGCTTCAGGATCTTTATTAATAACAACAATCACTTTTGAACTGTTTACACCTGCCAAATGCTGGATGGCCCCACTAATCCCCGCTGCGATATAAAGATTTGGCTTTATAGCTACTCCAGTCTGGCCTACATGCTCATGATGAGGTCTCCAACCTATATCAGCTACAGGCCTACTGCAAGCCGTAGTTGCTCCTAGTTCAGCCGCCAATTCTTCAATAATTCCCCAATTCTCAGGTCCTTTCATCCCTCTCCCCGCAGAAACTACCAATTCGGCCTCTGGCAATGGTACTATCCCATCTTCTCGTCTCACTTCGATTATTTTTATCGAAGATGCTGGAATATTAACATCCATACTTTCAACATCAACTTCGGAACCTATTTCTTCTGGTTTGAATGAATTACCTGATAAAGATAACACCCTTTTATTCGATTTTACAAGAAAACTTGCAATTGCTTTTCCAGAAAAAACTGTTTTGTCTACTGTAAACCCTTTTTCCATATCCGGAAGTCCAACAACTCCAGAAACACTTCCTGCCTTCATTTTAGCTGAAAGTCTACCTAAAAGAGATTTTCCTGTCGAAGAATGAGCAACAATAACTGTATCCGCAGATATCTGTTCCGCTACTTGAGCGATTACGCCTGTGTAAACAGAACTATCGAAATTATTTAACGATTCATTATTGATCTGGATCACTTTACTTGCACCATATGTCCCTAAACTTCCTGCATTATCTGCACTTCCTAAAACCAAGGCTACACATTCTGTTCCCAATATTTGCGCTACTTTATTTCCGTAGTAAACACATTCTATAGAAGCTTTTTTTATTTTATTGGCTTGCGTTTCCGCATATACTAATACTGCCATTTTGTTATTTTATTTTAATTGTTCATTAATCTACTGAAACGATATTATATCACTTTAGCTTCTTCGTGAAGTAATCTTACCAATTCTTTCATATTATCAGGATCGATCATTTTAACGCCAGACTTCCCTTCTGGAAGTGTATATGCTATAATTTCTACTGGGTTTTCGACGTTTGCAGGTGGAAGCACCTTTAAAGGCTTTCTCTTCGACATCATGATACCTTTCATATTTGCTATTCTTTGCTCTGCTAGTCCTTTAGCCGCAGAGAGTACAAACGGCCCTGTTACTTCTGAAACTTCAACGCCACCTTCTATTTCTCTTGACACTGTAGATATTGTGCCTGATACTTCAAGGTTAGAAACATATGATACAAAAGGTAAATCGAGCATTTCGGCTAACAATCCGCCAACTTCACTTCCGTTATAATCAATCGATTCTTTGCCCAAAAAGATAAAGTCGTAAGACTCCTCACTCGCGTATGCGGCTATCTGTGATGCTGTCTGATAAGCACTTAGTGCCTCAATATCAATACGCACAGCGTCATCCGCTCCTAGCGCGAGACCTTTTCTGATAATAATATCGTTTGAAGAATCACCAACATTGAGTACTGTAACCGTACCACCATTAGCTTCCTTTAACTCAAGGGCCCTTACTAGCGCATACCATTCGTCATACGGATTCATGATGTATTGTATACCATCATTATTAAACTGTGTATTGCCCTCAGTAAAAGTTATTTTTGCTGTTGTCTCAGGAGTTTTACTGATGCAGACTAGTATTTTCATTTACTATGATTTATATAATTAATAAACGTAACGTTTTTAGTTTTAGAGAATTACTTTTGCAACATGTTCAAGATGCAGCACAAAATTACGCTTTACATTTACTGATACAAAGATAATTAGATAAAATCAAAAATTTAACTCTGAGTTTAGTTTTTCAATAAAATGACAATTTGAACTTAATATTGTTCACGTCGCATTATAATTAATATGCAAAAAAATAGAATAGATACTCTTCTTAAGTTCTTAGAAGACGATCCTGGAGATAGTTTTATCAAGTTTGCCATAGCAAAAGAGTATGAAAAAATGGGTACACTTAAAAGAGCACTTGATACTTATATTGAGCTGCGAAAAATGGATCCTGAGTACGTTGGACTTTATTATCATTTAGCAGCACTGCAAATAGAGCTGAGTCAGCCTGATGAAGCATTAAAAACATATGATGAAGGAATCGATATAGCTAAAAAAGCTGCGGACTTTCATGCATTATCAGAATTACACACTGCGAAACTAAATCTAGATCTCGATTGATATTGATCTAAAATATAAATTATGAAAAGTATACAATTATTAGCACTTCTGCTTGGGCTTGCATTTGCATCTTGTGGAAATAAAAATAAATCTACCGATACTAAATCTACTAAAGAAGTAAATAAAAAAGTAACACCCGCCGACCTGGGTGATTTGTATCAATATTATCATTCAAATCCTGCTACGCTAGATCAGAAAGATGAAAATATAATTATAGAGTATGCCGCTAACAAAAGTATTACTGCAATAAGGACTGTTAGCGGAGTATATATTCAAACGCATAATGAAGGTAGCGGACAACAAGTAAAATGGGGAGATAGGATTAGTGTAGATTATAAAGGATACACACTAGATGGAAAAGAATTCGATTCATCATATGATAGAGGAGAGCCAATTACATTCAGAGTAGGTAATATGAATGCTGGCTGGAACGAAGCGCTACCCTATCTCAAGAGAGGCGCGAAAGCTACATTTCTGATCCCTTCTCATATGGGATATGGCAAAAAAGGATTCCCAGGATATATAGATGCTGATACCAATATTGCGTTTGATGTTGAAGTACTTGAAGAAACAGTAAGTGAATAGGTAGGGAGCCAAATCAAATAAACGTTTACTTAATACTAAACTAGATGCAACCTCTCACATTATATTATGTCATATACATACATTAAAGCTTAAAAAAATGAAACATATAACAACTACTGTTACGCTATTATTTGTATTATTTATTTCAATATCTATTAATGCCCAAACTAGACAAATCGGGAATTTTACAGGTATAAAAGTAAGTTCAAGTGTATCTGTAAAACTTGTAAAAGCGGATTATCCTAAGATCGAATATAAAATGATCAAAGGGGATGAATCTGCGCTTATAACAGAGATAAAAGGGAGTAATTTAATTGTGAAAATCAAATCTAATTTCCTTGGATCGAATAATACTCAAGCAAAAGTCATCGTTTATTATACAGAACTAAATGATATAAGTGTATCGGCTGGAGCAAGCCTAAAGAGTGATAACCCAATTAGAACTCAAAATATGGATATAGATGTGTCAAGTGGCTCTTCTGCAGATGTAGAGGTGATAGCTCAATCAGTAGACCTAGACGCCTCTACTGCTGCAAATGTAAAACTAGAGGGCAGTGCAAAAAAAGCCAAATATGATGCCAGCTCTGGATCAACAATCAATGCGAAAATGATGATTTGCGATTATGTAGATGCGGATGTTTCTTCTGGAGCCAAGATCAAGGCTCATGTAAACAAGAAACTTAATGCTGATGCTAGCTCAGGTGGATCTATAAGATACACTGGTGATGTAGATGATACCAGAATAGATAAAGGTTGGTCGGGACAGATTTCTAGAATGTAGAAAATTCTACTAGATTATATATTTGCCTTTATATTAGGTTTGCTCTTCACAAAATGATTGTGGTATACTTACTTAAAGGCATTTTTATTTAAACCAAGTCAATCGTTAATTCTAACATAAATATGCCAATCTTCAACTGCATTGTGATAAATCAGTCCGTTATCATCTTTGATTACTACTTTTGCCGCTGATGAAGATATTTATTAACATTCTATTTCTATTAACCGTATTCAGCATTGTTGGTATATCCGCACAAGTTGGTGATAGCCGAGACTTTGCTAGAGTATCTCAACAGAAGACTGACTCTATTGCAAAAAGCAATTTGCCAGACACCATTATTTTACGGTATTTCAAATTATCAGACATTACTACTTTCTATGATTTTCAAGATAGCACATTAGACAATTTCTTCCATCAATACGACCCTGCCAAAAGAAGATGGATCGACTACCAAAACCTAGGTAATGCAGGCTCAGCCGCAAGATCGCAGATTTATGAATCAAAACCTTATATAGGATTTGACGAAGGCCTCAATCAATATGATTTATATAATTTTGAATTAGATGACTTTCGATTTTTTGAGAATAACACACCACTTACAAACGTATTTTTCACTCCCGTAGGTGGCCAGCAGAACTTTGTAATTCGATCTGATTTTGCTCGTAGTTTTAATGATGGAACTAGTATCAGTCTCAACTATCGTCGAATAAGACAGAAAGGATTCTATTCAAACCAATTGACTAAAACAACCAACTTTGGAGTCTCACTAAGATTCAAAAGTGAGAATAAAAGATATACTGGATTCCTCTCAATGCTCTCAAATGTGAATGAAGAAGGTCAAAATGGAGGTATTGTTGTTGATGCTTCTCTTCAAACTTCTCAACTTGGAGACAGAGCCAATGTGCCTATCCTAACGGATAATGCACAAACGAGACATCAGCAGAAACAGTACTCCCTGACTAATTACTACCAACTCAATAAACCTGAGAAAGATAAAGTACAATACCTTCTACGATATGATCTCAAATTTGACAGTAGATATTACAAATTTAACGATGCAGTAACTACTGCTCCAACCGATTCAGTAGAATATGGAGATTTCAATATTGAAGAAAGAGGGATTAGATTTTATAACAAAGTCAATAAAATATCAAATGCTTTTTATGCTTATGCAAGTGATGGGGAAAGAATGAATATTAGAGCGGGGCTAGTCTATGACCGGTATGATATTGATCAATTAGGCTTCATTTCTGGATTCAATAATCTTTATGCTGATTTTAAAGGGGATGTACCGATTACCAAATCCTTAGCCATCAAATCTACTGGACAATTAGGACTGGGAGATAGTGCAGGGGATTTTAATCTTAGAGGAAGTCTTAATCTTGACTTTGGCAGCTGGATAGATATTAATGGAGGTGCGGCATTTTATAGATACACACCTGACCTTATGAGCAGAAGTCTAGTATTAAACGGTATCGAAGTATGGGAAAACGAAGACTCTCTTACAAAGCCTGTAGGTTCTGATTTATTTGGGGAATTCGAAATTTCAAAATTGAAGATAAAAGGAAACATTAAACAATCCTTGGTAACCAACGCCATATATTATAATTCGACCTCTATGGTAAGGCAGACAGAGGATATATTCTCTTCTACTTCAATATCCTTGGCCAATGAATTCAGGTTTTGGAAATTGGGAATAGAAAATTATGCAATGTTCCAGATCTTCAGTGACAATATTTATAATTTGCCTACTTTATATTCTAAGCACAATTTGCACATCACCGGATATCTATTTGATCGGGCGCTGTACGCTAGATTAGGAGCAGAAGTTCGCCTTAATCCGTCTCATACAGGATCTGACTATAGCCAGGTGATTGGAAATTTTCGACAATCCAACGAGACTTTGGAATTCTATCCAATGACTGATGTTTACTTTACTGGGAAAATCAAGACATTCAGATTCTTCCTAAGGTTCGAAAATGTAAATAATCTATTTCAAGATAATGTGGCATATCAAGTAGCTAAATATCCTCAATTTGATTATAAAATGAGATTTGGGATCAGTTGGTTGTTGCTTAACTAAAAAAGGGGTCGGGTTTCGGGGTTGAGGTACCAGGCTAGATGGTGAACTTTTAATGGCAGTTAAATATTAAAGCGGTAAATATAGAATGCTGTATAAAACAACATTCTAAATCGCTACCCTATTTATTATCCTAGCCAAATTATAGCAACCAAAGAAAGGATACTTATTATTAGGCTTAACTTTATAATCAATTCCGTTTTAGAAATTTTTCTATCGGGATTAGTTCTTCGTTTTCTTCTTAGGCATTCTCTAGTTTTTTCTTGGATGCTTTCTCTCATCCCCGATTTGATTCCATAGATACCATTATTGTATACGACTGTTTCATATTTAAGATTTCTCATAGTTAGTTATTTTATTAGGTTATTAATTCTTTTATATATTGTTATTCAATTACTTATAAATCGTTTTCCGCTTTAATTATGTTACTAAATTGATCGTTTCATCGACTAAATGCAATTTTTGTCGACGACTGCGTGGATTTTTTCGGTAGAGCACTGGAATATAATCGATGACAACAATTCGATTTGAGGCAAATATTTAGATATTATTCAAAAACTGCCAAATGCCTTCTATACAAGGGGAGCAAGTGCGGTTTTCCACTCACCTGTGGAATCTATTTAGAATACATTTCAAAAATTCACAAATTATTATTCATAAATCGTAGTTCTAAAAACATACCTTTGCCACACATTAGGGGTGCTAAGTAAATAACTTGGCTGAGATTAGACCCAACGAACCTGTTCAGGTAATGCTGAAAAGGGAAATTGACAGTGCATAGAGATTCACTCTTGCTCTTTAGTTACATCTCATACCTATCATATATAAAAATAACTTGATGAGATTTTTTCAATCATTATTAATTGTAATTCTATCTGCATGTTCCATTCATGCTCAATATACGCTAACAGGCAAAGTAGTCAATGTAAATGGCGAACCATTATTTCAAGCAAGTGTGTTTTTAGAAGACACATATCTAGCTAGCATAACTGACGACTCAGGATCGTTTAAGCTTGAGAATATAGATGCGGGCACTTATAACCTTAAAGTAAGTTATGTGGGCTACAATTCTTTCACTCAAGAGGTAACCATAAATTCAGATCAGACTTTAGATGTAAATCTTGGTAAGAATCTACTCGAACTGCAAGGAATCGCAATCAACTCTACAAGGGTAACAGAGAATTCTGCATTTGCACATACTAATCTAAACAGTGATCAACTCAACAAAGAAAATCTTGGTCAGGATGTACCATTCCTATTAAGATGGACCCCATCTGTTGTAGTAACATCTGATGCTGGAGCCGGTATCGGATATACATCTATCCGAATGAGAGGTAGTGATCAAACAAGAATAAATGTAACCATAAATGGTGTAGCACTTAATGATTCTGAATCGCAGGGTGTTTTCTGGGTTAACCTACCTGATTTTATGACATCTGTTGATAATTTACAAATTCAGAGAGGAGTTGGAACATCAACAAATGGAGCTGGAGCTTTTGGTGGTACTATAAGTCTTAATACAAACAAGATCCACCAGAATCCATATGCGCACGTAAACACATCACTAGGAAGCTTCAATACAAATAAGCTAGCGATTAATTTAGGTACAGGATTGCTTAACGATAAGTATTCTGTAGATGCTAGATATTCTGTAATCAATTCTGATGGATATATAGATAGAGCATCATCTGATTTGCAGTCATGGTATTTCTCTGCAGCAAGAATGGGTGAAAAATCTTCGCTTAAATTCATGGCATTCTCAGGACAAGAGCGAACATATCAATCTTGGAACGGAACACCAGAATCAAAAATCACAGGAGAAGGATTTCAAGAGCATATTGACAGGAACTATGGCTACCCTGGTGCATTATACCCTACCCAAGCGGATTCCCTCAATATTGTAAATAGTGATCGTAGATATAATTACTACACTTACGAAAACCAAGTAGATGACTACCAGCAAGACCACTATCAACTTCACTATGCATTAGCAGCGAATGATAAACTGAAACTAAATGCTACGGCACATTATACAAGAGGTTTCGGATTCTTCGAAGAATTTAAATCAGGAGAATCTTATGATGGTTATAGTTCTGTTAACCAAGTAACCCCCAATGGAGATACAATCACAAGCGGTAACCTAGTTAGAAGAAGATGGTTAGACAACGATTATTTCGGTATCATCCTAGGTGGAGAATATCAAGTTAACACAAATACAAATGTCCAATTTGGAGGAGCAGTATCAGAATACAAAGGCGATCATTTTGGAAATGTTGTTTCCGCTCAAGGAATAGAAAACGTAAATCTTGTTCAAAGATACTATGAAGGTACAGGTGATAAACTAGATGCTAATGCGTACGTAAAAGCAACTTATAAAGTAGGTAAGTTTGATCTATTCGGAGATATTCAATATAGAAAA
The DNA here is from genome assembly GCA_047628935.1 of Halioglobus sp. Taxonomy (GTDB): domain Bacteria; phylum Bacteroidota; class Bacteroidia; order Chitinophagales; family Saprospiraceae; genus CAJXUU01. The sequence goes on from JBLHWH010000052.1 coordinate 19,359, forward strand.
ATAGATTATAAAATATCTGGTATAGATGATGATCTTACTCCATTGGATGTGAATGTGAATTATGATTTTTTTAACCCAAAGGTAGGAATCACCTATAATATAGCGGATCGAAATAATGCTTATGCCTCTTTCGCAGTAGCGAATAAGGAGCCAAACAGAGGTGATTTCATTGACAATTTGGATGACCTTCCAAAACCAGAAAGACTATATGATTTCGAATTGGGATATAGGTCTTCAACTGATAGATTCTCATTCGAATGGAATAACTATGCTATGCTATACACAAATCAATTAGTACTGACTGGAGAATTAGATAACACTGGCGATTTCAAAAGAATCAATGCAGGTAAAAGTTCTAGAATAGGTTCTGAAGCATCAGTAACAGTTAGAGTGACTGATAAACTATATTGGAATGCAAACACAACAATTAGCCAAAATAAAATAAACAGTGAGTTTATTGAGGACTATGGTGAGGGAGTATCTTTTACACATAAAAATTCCGATATTTCTTTTTCCCCTTCTATCATTGCAGCAAATTCATTTTTATATCAGTTTGACTTAGGTCTTGAAGTTGAGATTTCGACTAAATATGTGGGTAAGCAATACCTAGACAACACATCAAACGAAGATAGAAAGCTGCCTGCGTATACATTCAGTAATATTCGAGTTGGATATGATTGGGACCCATCATTTCTTGGCAATGTTAAATTAACTGCAATGGTCAATAATATATTTGATACAAAGTACTCAAGCAATGGATATACTTACAGTTACTTAGCTGGGGACCTTATCACTGAAAACTTTGTTTATCCGCAGGCCGGAATCAACTTTATGCTTGGATTGAATATTGAGTTTTAAATTACGGAATTAACAAAAAGGCATTTATAAAAAAGGATCAACAATTTGAATTGTTGATCCTTTTTTGATTCCTATATATTCCCAAGTTATTATACCGATTCTGTTTTGGAATGTCGGAATATACTCATAGAGTATTTAATGATGGTCAATGCAGGAAACGCAGTCATTTAATTAGATATGGCAAGTTTTTCTAACGAAGAAAATCAGTAAATTATCATGAAGAGAACCGATAATTTTAAGCAGAAATGGTATTAAAATGAGTCTTTTAAACGATTAGACTGGTTTAAACAACTATTGAAAATAAAAATGGCCGACAGTTATTTACATAACTATCGGCCCATAAACTAACTAACTTTAAAATATGATGTCAATCGCACCATATTCCAAGACTATGATAAAAACTCTATCTTATAGGTAACTAACTTCACCACTTGCTACATCGTATACCGCACCTACTATTATTATCTCTTCATTTTCTTCCATTTCTTTTAGGATCGGACTATCCTTTCTGATTTGTTCTATTGCATTTTTCACATTCAGTAAAACAACTTCTTCGATTACTTCTAAAGTAAGTTCTACATCTGGCTTTACTAACACGTCCACAGCGGGCATAATCTTACTCAATAAGGCAGTAATGTTCCCTAGCTCTGTGTGCTTACAAGCCGCAGTTACCGCTCCACATTTTGTGTGTCCTAGTACTATTACAACTTTAGATCCAGCAACTTTACATGAATATTCCATAGAACCCAACATGTCTACGTTTACAATATTACCAGCTACTCTTGCACTAAATATATCACCGATTCCTTTATCGAATACGATTTCAACAGGAACTCTAGAGTCAATACAACTAAGTACTACTGCCATTGGATATTGACCTGTACTTGTATCTTTTACTTGTTGGTGGTGGTCTCGGTCAGCCATATTTTTAGATAGAAATCTTTGATTTCCTTCTTTCATCATCTCCAAAACTGACTGTGGAGTTAGAGCTAACTGCGTTTCTTTTGTTTGTGTGTGCATAATATTTAGTCTTATTTAATTCTACTATTTTTCAATTGATTTTCTAAATTGATTTTAATTCTACTTTATGGACTCTATTCTTGGGTTTTGATTTAAAGAAATCGACATAACTGTTTAAATTAAGTGCTTCTCCTCTTTCAGATATCAATTTAACGGTAATATTTTTAATTTTCGCTTTTGATGCAAAATCCTCTAATATTTCAATGATATCATAATCTAAGAACCTTGTTTTACGAACATCAAGTTCCAAAAATGAATTTTCAGGTAGACTGTCAAGTTCATTTAATATAGCTCCCTTATTAAAGAAAGTTACTTCTTCAGCCAATTCCATCTTGATCCTATGTACGCCATCACTAGCATCTTGGATATGTAAGAAATGAGAGTTCTGGTAACTCTTAATAAGTATAACAACTACACCTACCATAAGCCCTAATCCAATACCCATCAATAGATCCGTAAAAATGATACCTATTACCGTAACTACAAATGGAATAAATTGTTTCCATCCTAGTGCATACATTGATACAAATAGCGCTGGTTTTGCCAATTTGAATCCTACGATAAGTAAAATTGCAGCTAATACTGAAAGTGGAATCATATTCAAAAGTCCAGGAATAAGCACGACAGAAATTAATAACATAAAACCGTGAATTATAGCCGACATCTTCGACTTACCGCCTGATTGAATATTCGCAGAAGACCTTACAATCACCTGGGTAATTGGCAATCCTCCAATAAGTCCTGAGATCATATTCCCCGTTCCTTGAGCAAGTAGCTCTCTATTGGTAGGTGTTACATTTTTATCAGGATCTAACTTATCTGTCGCTTCTACACAAAGTAATGTCTCCAAACTTGCAACAAGTGCAATCGTAAAACCAGTAACCCAAACAGCTGGACTGGTAATAACCGCAAAATTTGGAAAACTAAATTGTCCAATAAATGAAGAAAAGTCTGATGGAATAGGCACACTTACTAAATGTTCTGCACTTATATCATATTCTGTACCTTTTGTAGAAAGGTAATATATAATACCTAATACTACAGCTACTAAAGGGCCTTGGATTACTTTGAAAAACTTGGCTTTCTTAGATAATATTTTATCCCAAAGCAGCATAATGGAAAGACCAAATATGGCAATAATGGTAGGTCCTAAGCTGATGTTATTAAACATCATTCCGATTTCAGAGAAAGTATTTTGTCCATCAACTTGTAAATAAGCAAAATCTCCTTCTGGGTCCGCATCATAACCAAAAAAGTGAGGAATTTGCTTAAGGATAATTATTATACCTATACCCGTAAGCATGCCCTTGATCACTGAAGATGGAAAGTAATAACCGATGACTCCTGCCTTTAGTAAACCAAATACAATCTGGATAGCACCACCTAACACAACAGCTACAAGGAAATTTTCATATCCACCAAGGCTACCTATCGCAGTTAATACTATAGCCGCTAAACCAGCAGCTGGTCCACTTACTCCTATTTTAGAGCCACTTAAACTTCCTACCACTATACCGCCTATAATACCCGCTATAATTCCAGAAAATAATGGCGCACCACTCGCTAATGCTATACCCAAACATAATGGAAGGGCTACAAAAAAGACAACCAAACTAGCTGGCAAGTCACTTTTTAATGTTGATAAATATGATTTATTACTCATTTTTGAAATATGATTTTAAAAGTCACAGCGATAGATAATTACTAAAAAGCATCTACTAGCCACTTGAAGTTTCGACCTATTACAGCCAATTATTAGTTTGTATAAATTGAAATATTAAAACACGAAAGCATTGAATTACAATATTCCTAAAGACCATATGTAGGTATCTAAATAGTGGTTCGCTAGCTATATAATTAGCTAAACATTAGAAATCAAGCTAAAATAATTCGGGAGGGGGAGAATGAATCTCGAGAAATGGGTTTGTGATATTTGAAATGCTACGATCAAGAGAAGATGTTACTACTCCGCTCAAATCTTTCATACAAGAAGCATAATCATTGACAAAGTCAGTCTCTGCTTCTCCTTCAAGTTCTATTTTTTCTGACTCTGCATTTTCTTCAGATGAGCTGTCAAGAATCGAAATTTTGTGCTCATCCGATAATACCATCTCTATCACTACCTCATTACAGATAATAGAGAACATAATTAATATGAGGTGGACTATTTTCAAATCTAGAGTTTATATCATTCAATATCAAATATACAATAAACATACACAGTAGACAGCATTACTGTCATTATTGTTTTGAAAAATCTACCTTTCTTTTAATTATTATATATTTGACAGTAATTCAGCCAAATAAATAGCTATAAAATGATTGTCGGGATAAAATTCAAACTCAATGAAAGTCTATATCTAAAAGATCCTCAAGAGACTAAGTTGGGCAAAAAGATACTCCATCATAGCATTCTGATGATTAATGAGATAGGAATCGAGGCCTTTACTTTCAAAAAACTAGCTACAGAAATTGGATCGGCTGAAAAATCAATCTATAGATACTTTGACAATAAACACAATCTACTTCTCTTTCTTACCTCTTGGTATTGGGAGTGGGTGCACTATCTTATTGCTGTAAACACAAAAAATATTGAAGATCCAGTAAAAAAACTGGATATAATAATAGACAATATAGTCCTTGCAACATCAGAAAACCCGCTTACCGAATATATAAATGAAAACATCCTACATAGAATCGTAATCAATGAGGGATCAAAAGCATACCATACTTTTTCTGTGGATAAGGAAAATATGGAAGGCAGGTTTAGTGCTTACAAATCATTAGTAAAAATAGTAGAGGTTGTGATTGTTGAGATTAATCCAAAATTCAACTATTCTGCGAGTCTCGCTAGTAACCTTTTTGAGATGGCTAATAATCAAATATACTTCGCCGAACATTTACCAAGACTCACTAGTGTTTGTACTGGTAAAAACAAGGAAGACGAACTAATCGAGATGATGAAATTTTTCAGCAGGAAGTTATTGGCATAACGATAAAAAATACTCGTCCACTTTTCGGTTGTCATCTACAATTGCTTCTTCTATCTTGCATTCTTATAAAGAAGACAAATGCAAATCACTGAAGAAAAAATCATAAAGGAATATTACACAGCGTTAGTCAATAGAAATGAAACTTACTTAGATAAGTTTTTAGTAGGTGTAAAAACGACAGGTATCTTCTGCATAGCCACTTGTAGAGCACGGAAACCAAAATACGAGAATGTTGAATTTTTCGAAGATGTAAAAGATGTGCTCCGCCATGGATATAGACCATGTAAAATTTGTAAACCTACTGAAAACAAAAACGAACCACCAGAAGACATTCTTAAAGCAATGCAACTGGTCAAGGATGCCGAGAACAAAAAGATACAGGACTGGCAACTGAAAGAAGCAGGTATTAGTCCAGAAAAAATCAGACGTTGGTTTAATAAAACTCATGGAATCACATTCCAAGCATATCAGCGCATGCTCAGAATCAATAATGCATTTCAAGAATTGCAGACAGGAAAAAGCGTCACCGACTCAGCTTTTGAATCAGGTTATAATTCATTAAGTGGATTTGGATACACGTTCAAAAAACTTGTAGGATTATCTCCTGAGGAAGCAAAAAGCAAGAATATAATCTTAATGACGAGATTCGACACACCAGTTGGCCCTATGTTTGCTTGCAGCACAGATAAAGGAATTTGTCTTTTGGAATTTACCGACAGACGAATGCTGGAAACAGAATTCGAAGATTTACAACGCAGGTTGGACGCTATCATATTACTTGGGGAGAATGAGCATCTAAAGCAATTAAAAAAGGAAATGAATGAATATTTTGGCAAAAAAAGGAAATCTTTCGATGTTGCATTAGATACTCCTACTACTATATTTCGTCAGCAAGTTTGGGAAAAATTAGTTGAAGTTCCTTATGGCGAAACTGCCTCATACAAAGAACAAGCTATCAAATTAGGAAATGTAAAAGCGGTACGAGCCGTAGCTAATGCAAATGGTCATAATAGAGTGGCTATAGTAATTCCTTGCCATAGAATAATAGGGTCGGATGGAAGTTTGACAGGTTATGCGGGTGGGCTAGATCGTAAAAAGTGGCTACTTCAACATGAAGGGAGCTACAAATCCCCCTCCCAGTTGAGTATGTTTGATGAATAAATTTAATAATAAAGCTTTCATTAAATCACCAAACATCAAGATTTACAACTTTTCATTTTTTTGATCTATTGTCATGTATATTTCTGAGATCATTTTGGAGGCATTTCTATCCTCTCCCTTAATTCTTAACACTTCTAAGTATTGTTTTAGAGACTCTTCATACCTTTCTTGTTTATATAAAAACTCTCCATAACTATCAATGATATTAGGATTATAGGGATATATGTATTTGTTGAGCCTAAAAGTAAATTCAGCTTGGTCAATTTCATCTTGCGCCATCAATACATAGCCCATTGCATTCAGCTCTCCTGAAGATGATAATTCTCTTGTTACTAATTTCATAGCAAATCTAAAATTTTCAATAGTCAAAAGAGTGTCGCCATCAAAGTTTTGAAAATAGTCATTCAATATTGGAACCCCTTGGTATCTTTCTTTATAAGGATCTCCCTTTGCTATGAGCATCATGTCAGTATCAAGGTCATGAACTGTTCGTTCGACTATTCTTCCTATTTCTTTATTAGATTTTGAGAATATAAATGTCGGCACTCTATGGATGTTCTTCCCAACTGTTTCTTTATTGGGGCCCTGCTTATAGTCACTACCTTCATTATGAAGAGCCATAATAGATAGTCTATCCGGATCTAATCCTAATTGTTTCCAAGTTTCAATAAATTTAGGCACAAGGAATTTAGTATCACCACACCATGTACCAACAAATATCTCCACATCTATACCACTCAACAATGTTGCCTCTACGGCTGAAATACTAGTCTTATATTCCTTTGAATTCTTCGAGTACCACTCTGCATAATCACCAAAAGAAAAAACTTCAATAGTTGTCTTCCCCCATAGATGTGTATCTCCTTTTTTGTTGATATATGTTTGCGAATAGCTATTAACTATAAAGCAAACTGAGGTTAATAATAGTAGATATTTTTTCATGATTATAATTTTTTGATTGTTTAACCAAATGTAGCACCTCCGAACACTATTGTCTGTTAACAACTGTAAAACAATCTGTTATCAATTCGCAAACAAATCTACAATGAAATGTAAACAGCCAGGCCTGAGCTAATGAAAGGGTGCCATTATTCAATAATTATCAATTATTTTCTATTCAGACTTTCATATGTAGATACCATTCGGTATCTTCGTACTATGCGAGATCCAGAACAAACTAAAAAAAAGATCTTGACGGCTGCCAGCATTCTCTTTAATTCTAAGGGTTATAAGGCTACATCTATTAGTGACATCACAAGTTTGGCAGGCATCACAAAAGGAGCGATTTATAAACACTTCAAGGATAAATCGGAGTTAGAAAAAGGATGCCTAACTAACATGACAGGTATTGTACTTTCTAATCTTACTAAGAGAATAAAGGAAGCAAAAGATGCACCTACAAAACTGATTAGTATACTCACATATTTCGAGAGGTATGGAGATAATCCTCCTTTCAAAGGTGGTTGTCCACTTATGAATGCAGCAATCGAGGTAGATGATACGGATGCAGTGCTAAAAAAAGTAGTATGTAATATTATGCTGAGTATTCAAGATGGTATCACGAATGTTATTAATCAAGGAATAATGAGAAACCAATTGAAAAATATTCCTGATCCAGCTATATATTCAATACTTATATATAGCTCTATAGAAGGAGGTGTAATGATGATGAAGGTCACTGATAATGATAAGTATTTGCAATCAGTGATTCAATATTTAAAGGATGACATAAAATCAAAATCTGTCTGATATTTTTTTTCACCATATAGATACCGATTGGTATCTTAAATAAATATATTATGAATGTTATAATGAAACTAGTTGGAATTTACCTTAACATGCTAAATACGGTATCGGTTAAAGTTGGCGGCAAGCATGCATTTCACATATTCTGTTACACATTCAAAGCGAAGTTGACGAAAGAACAACAAACTTTCTTGGACACTGCACATCGTTTCAAATTAAGTGTCGATGACAAACAAATCCAATGCTACAGATGGGGAAATGGTCCAAAAAACATTTTATTTGTACACGGATGGCAGAGTCATTCTTATAGATGGAAAAAATACATTGAAGAACTGCCCCAGGATCAGTTTACAATTTATTCATTAGATGCACCTGGTCATGGAAATTCTGAAGAAAAAATAAGCACTGTTCCATTATTTGAAAAAGCCTTACAAGCTATTTCTGAACATATTGGAGAACTGCATAGTATAGTTTCCCACTCGATAGGTAGTTTTAGCTCTTTGTACTTTGTAGATCAAAATCCAGAGAAACAGCCTAAGAAATTAGTAACTCTAGCCACACCTAACAGCATTGAAGATTTTCTAGATTACTATTTCAAGAAATTGAATTTATCAGAGAAGACCGTTCAGAATTTCAGGTCATACTTCACTCAATACACAAATAAGGAGACTTCATATTTCACACTTTCTGAAATCATCAAAAGTAATAAAGCGGAGGGCTTGATCATCCATGATGAAGAGGACAGTACTGTCGCCGTTGATTATTCCATGAAGCTACATACACTATGGCCTAAATCAAAACTTGTAATCACTCAAGGCCTCGGACATAAATTGAGAGAGATATCCATAGTAAACATGGTAGGCAATTTTGTACTGAGCGAATAGGTGGAATCAATAAATCATACTATGTTTGAAGCAAAATATAACTTATGATCCAAACTGAAAGATTGGTGATTCGCAAAATAACTTCTGAAGATATCCACCACATATTTAGTGGCTTGTCTCATCCAGATGTGATCAAATATTATGGAGTAAGCTTTATGACACTAGAAGCTACTCAAGAACAGATGGATTGGTATGCCGATCTTGAAAAAAATGAAACAGGTCAGTGGTTTGCAGTTTGTTCCAAGAAAAATGGCACATTCTATGGTGCTGGTGGCTACAATGATAGAGATGCACACAATAGAAAAGCCGAAATAGGTTTTTGGCTACTACCTAAATATTGGGGAAAAGGAATCATGGCCGAAGCGATGCCTAAGATTTTCGACTATGGCTTTGACGAATTGAAACTCCACAGAATAGAAGGGTTTGTTGAAAGTACAAACGAAAATTGTAAAAAGGCAGTAGACAAGGTAGGTTTCAAGTATGAAGGTACCATGGTCGATTGTGAAGTCAAAAATGGAAAATTTATTTCTGTAGACATCTATGCGAAATTTAAATAATAACACTCAAACAGAATTGCATTTTTTATAATTCTAGGTTGAATCAAAAAGTCCAATATGTACCTATAAATGTATAATTGATAGATAAATAATTCAATTACAATATTTATATCCATCTTTGTCATCGGTCTAAATCCCTAACTAAAACTTTGGCCTTTTTTTAATGGAAAAAATAAGCATTTTCGATATCTACAAGATAGGCGTCGGACCATCATCTTCACATACTCTTGGACCTTGGAAAGCAGCATTATATTTTGCAAAATCCATTTCTAAACTCAGATTCGACAAGATCACAATTGAACTATTGGGTTCTCTATCAAAGACAGGAAAAGGCCACGGTACTGATATCGCTGTGCAATTAGGACTAGAGGGCTTTGACCCCAAGACAATCCATACCGAAGAAATCGGTTTTCATATCCAAAAAATATTCAGCACCAAAAAAATAACTGTGAATGGTGAGGACCTAAATTTTGATCCTCTGAATGATATCATTTTCCATGATCATGCTAACCCTACACACCCTAACACGCTTACATTTAATGCTTACTATTTAGGTACGGAAATAGCTAGTCAAACATACTATTCTGTTGGTGGAGGGTTTATTCAAAAAGAGGGAGAAACCAGCTCTGATCAAATAGAAATAGATTTGCCATATCCTATCCAAACTGGGTCTGATTTATTAGAATATGTTGATAAGACCAACATGAGTATCTCGGAAATAGTATTCCTAAATGAGCAAGCATTTCGTCCTAAAGTGAAGATCACTGAAGAAATAGAGCACATCTACAATACTATGCTGGAGTGCGTCTTCAAAGGTTGCAACACAGAAGGAGTACTTCCCGGAGGCTTGAATGTCAGACGTAGAGCAAAAGCATTGAGTAAATCACTTCTTGGTGGAAAAACATTTAACACACAGGAGGAATGGATCGAAGCAATCAAGCAACAACCTAAAGATTTCAATAGTATCAATAAATGGATCAGTTGTTTTGCCCTAGCCGTCAATGAAGAGAACGCTGCACTTAGTCGTGTCGTAACTTCTCCTACCAATGGTGCTGCAGGTGTAATACCCGCCGTAATGTTATACTACTATTTTTTCTGCGACTATCATGGAGAAGCAGACCTACAAAAATTCTTTTTCACCTCAGGTGAGATCGGGTGCTTATTTAAAAAAGGTGCAACTATATCGGCGGCTGTAGGTGGATGCCAAGCTGAGATAGGTGTATCATCCGCTATGGCTGCCGCTGGACTCACGGAGTTACTTGGGGGCTGTCCTAATCAAGTACTCATGGCCGCTGAGATTGCAATGGAACATCACTTAGGGCTTACTTGTGACCCTATCGGAGGATTAGTCCAAATACCATGCATCGAAAGAAATACCATGGGTGCAATGAAAGCGATAACAGCCAGCAACTTAGCACTTGCTAGCAACCCGCATGATGCCATTGTCCATTTTGATCAAGTTGTAAAAACAATGTGGGATACCGCTCAAGACATGAATGGAAAGTACAAAGAGACCGCTGAAGGCGGCCTTGCCTTTAACGTGCCCGTTGCATTTCCGGCTTGTTAATAATTGAGGTTAGCCAAATAGACTTTCGACTGTTCGAGGTTCGACTTTAATAAGTTAGACAATTCGAGATTCGACTTTTTGACTTTAGACTATTTGAAGGTTAGACTTGCCGAATTTAGAGTGACTGCTGCCTGAGCAAATGAAAACAGGATGTATTCAACCTTTTACCTGTCTTTAATCGCGTCTTCGACATTATAAAACTTATTGCTTAGCGATTATGATATTAATTGACTTCTTAGTGATCTTTGTTTAATGGTCTAATATTTCATATTCGCTAGATCCTTTGGGAAGGGCAAGATATTATTACACAGTTAACTGATTTAATATTTTATCAGAAATACTATTGGCATTACTTTAGGAACTAGCAAGGCTCGGCCAAATTCAAAAATTCGATAATTCAACAACTTATCAGCTCAACGGTACATACTACTTCCCGCTAAATATTTCCAAACCACGTCAGGGACTAAGTATTGGATACTATTTCCTTGTTTAATTTGATTACGGATATAACTCGCAGAAATAGATAACAATGGTGCTTCTAGAATGGTTACTGACTCATGATCTTGTAGGCTCCCTAATTCGTAGCCTGGTCTTTTGTAAACAAAGATATTATGATTTTCTAGGATTTTCTCATAGTTCTTCCATTTGTGGAATGTCCCAAGATTATCACCTCCCATAATTAGACAAAACTCGTGATGTGGGTATTTTTCTTTAAGATAAGTAAGTGTATCTATCGTATATGAAGGCTTCGGAAGATTAAACTCTATATTCGATGCTTTTATCCCCGTATTATCTCCTACAGCCAAGTCGACAAGGTGCAGCCTGTCGTGATCTTTAGCTAGAGATTTCTTCTCTTTGTGGGGATTATGTGGGGAAACTACCATCCATATCTTTTCCAGATCACTGTGCTCTACCATAAAATTGGCAATAATCATGTGACCCACATGCACAGGATTAAATGATCCGAAGAAAAGACCGATTTTCTTTGATTTTGGCATTTTATTTAAATGTTTTGGACATTTATGATAAGATCAGAAAAAGTACCGCTCCCCAATGACATTCAATTAATAAAGAGCTTTAGCTTTCTTAGTTACTCATCATTACTGGCATAACAAGCATTAATAACTCCTCATTATCTTTCTGATCTGCAGGAAGTAGGATACCAGCTCTGTTAGGAGTTGATAAATTCAAGGTAACGTCAGGTGATTCTAAGATCCCCAACATCTCACCTAAGAACTTCGCATTAAAACCAATCGTCATCGGATCTCCTGTGTATGTACAAGAAAGTTGTTCTGTCGCCTCATTAGAAAAGTCTAGATCTTGTGCAGATATCGTTAAGCTATTCTCGTTTATATTAAGGATTACTTGATTCGTCGTTTTATTGGCATAAATAGCAATTCTTCTGAGCGAATTTTGGAAATCTCTTCTTCCTAGAGAAAGTACATTTGGATTTTCTACAGGAATAACTGCATTGTAATCAGGATACTTAGCGTCTACTAATCTACAAATAACTCTTGTCTCATCGAAAGTGAAGAATGCGTTCTTCGAATTGAAACTTAGATTTACTTCTCCGTCATTACTCAATGCATTTTTCAGCAGGTTAAGTGCTTTCTTAGGTATGATGAATGACGCTGTATTTTCACTTGAGATACCTCCGAATGTATACTTTACCAATTTATGAGCATCAGTTGCTACAAATATGATTTTATTAAAATCTACTTGTACATACACACCGGTCATCGCTTGACGCAATTCATCACTACTCGTAGCGAAGATCGTCTTTGCAATAGCTTCAGACATGATATTAGCGTTCAACTTGATCGTATCTACATTATCTTCTTCCGGCAGTTGTGGAAACTCATCAGGTGTATCGCCAGCAAGTTTATACTCTCCGTATGATGACTTCAGTGTGATTCCGTTCGTTTCTGTATCCAATACAAAAGTGATCGGTTGCTCGGGAAGTGCTTTTAGCGTCTCCAATAATATCTTAGCTGGGACGGCTATCTTACCACTATCGCTACCTAATACCTCCAACTTAGAAACGATAGTCGTTTCTAGATTTGTAGATGTGATGGTAAGATTATTATCATTAAGGTCAAATAGAAAATCCTCTAGTATAGGCAATACAGGATTAGGGTTGATTGCTCCACTTGCGATTTGCAATTGACTTAATAACTCAGAGGATGACACTTCAAATTTCATAGCTCAATATTTATTTTAATTGGCAATAAAGTAAAATACACATTTATTACTTCTTTCCTTCAAATAGTAAAGATGGCAAAAATAATGTATTTGATGGGATTATGTATTATTTAGGTAGTTGAATTATACAAAATCTAGAATCTTTACCTGAGATTCCCATACCTCTAAGATAGGGAAGCTTATTAATAAAGTTAAGGACAAAATTTTAACCAAACAAAAAATATCTCATTCATATTATCTGCTAAATAAACAAGCTTGGGGATCCGACGTTTTGAGGTTGATTGTTATTTGTAAAAGACCTAGGAGGTTTTGAAAACCTCCTAGGTACAGATTTACCTATAGATTAACTTTATTCTTCAATATTTCATGCAGTCGTTCCACATAATCTTTATGCTCCATCAACTGGATCCCAGTAGTTTTTACAGATTTAAAATCACCTATGTTTGGAAGTGCAAATCTACCTTTTGAAAAAGAAAACACCAGCAGAATTTCTAAGTAGTTAAGGTATAAGATATACTTATGACTCATCTTCATTTCCATAGCTTGGAAGTCAAATTTCTGAGCCGTTTTCTTATTGAATAAATATGAACTTCCTCTTATTTCAGCTTCTCTATCAATCTTTCCAGCTTCTACTTCATTGACAATATTGAGCATTCCATCTACCAAAAAGAATAACATCAGATCTTTGAAACCTCCGCGCTTACCAAAAAACAATCCACTCAAAATACAATCAAACAAAGACCCAAAGTGGATATCGTAATTTTGACTAGCATCTTTAGTGATGAATAGTAATTCTGACTTCTAATCTGCAGTCTTTATCAAAGTAAGGATGGGCATGAATGTGATGCTATAGGCTGGAAGAAAAAATGCCATTATTCCATGGTGAGCTGAAGGGAAGATCGAAGAAGTAGTTAGCATATAAATACCCAAAAACACCCCAAAAAAAAGATGCAAATTATAAGCTTGAAAAGAAAAGGGAATTGGGAAAATCTACTCATTTATTTAATTTATTTACCTCTAAAACCGAAATCCTCAAGTCCGTAGAATCGGTAAGTTAGTAGTAAAAAAGATCCTAAATTTTGACTACCCCACCGCAAGCGGATGGAGCATTCGCCAAAATTTTTCCAACCTAAAGGTCGGAAATCGGATCTTTTTTGTGATAAGGCGTTTTTATG